>JACQIX010000010.1 GCA_016198275.1 Candidatus Daviesbacteria bacterium
AGATACTGCTTAACCAGAAACTTACTGATTATTTAATCTGGTACAACACCATCAGGCCTCACAAATCCTTAGATCTTAAAAGTCCTTTGCAATATTTAATACAGAAAGGAGGGATGTCGCAAATGTCCTTGACTTCTACATGCCCTTGACTTCACTTTGATAAAAGATTAAAATATTGTTGTTAATATTCAAAAGGACCTTGGAAGGTGGGCTATAGTCCCACCTTTTTTAAAAGTAAGGAGAAATAAAATAAATGGCACAAGCTAGGACAGAATTTGCAGCAGCATTAAATCAAATAGCCTCTGAAAAAGGGGTTGAGGTAGAAGTTGTTTTAGATGCTATCCGTCAGGCAGCCTTGGCTGCTTATAAAAAAGATTTAATGTTGAGAAATGAGCCTATACCGGATGATTTTGAGGAATTTACTTCCAAAGTTGACCCGGCCAGCGGCGAGATTTCCATTTTTGATAAAAATAAAAATGTTACACCTCCGGGATTTGCCAGAATTGCTGCCTCAATTGCCAAGCAAGTCATTACTCAACGCCTTAATGAGGCTGAAAGAGGGGCAATTCTATCTGAATATGAAAATAAAGTTGGGACAGTGATAAGTGGTGCTATCCAGAGACAGGAAGGAAATACTTATTTTGTAGATTTGGGTCGGGCTGAAGGGGTATTGCCTCTATCTGAACAAGTCCATACTGAGATTTATAGTCAAAATCAAAGGTTAAAGTTTTTGGTAAAAGAGATCAGAGAAGGCAGCAGAGGTTCAGAAGTGGTGGTTTCCAGATCAGATCCCAATTTTGTCAAAGCTTTATTTGCCCTGGAAGTGCCGGAGATTCAATCAGGTGCAGTTGAAGTCAAAGTAATTGCCAGAGAAGCCGGGTCCAGAACTAAAATTGCCGCCATTAGTAAACAGGAGGGTGTTGATCCGGTAGGTTCTATGGTGGGGCAAAAAGGAGTGAGGGTTCAGGCAGTAATGAGTGAGTTAAGTGAGGAAAAAATAGATATCATCAGTTTTTCAGAAGATCCAGCCAGATTTATTGCTTCTGCTCTTTCTCCTGCCAAGGATATTCAAGTCAGATTAAATGAATCAGCCAAAATTGCCACAGTAATTGTGCCGCAAAACCAGCTGTCTTTGGCGATTGGTAAGGGTGGACAAAATGTCCGTTTGGCTGCCAAATTAACCGGCTGGAAAATTGATATTGAGGGAGCCGGAGAACCGGAAATAGAGGAAGATGGAATCGTTAAGAAGGAAGTTGAGGAAGAAAAGGTAGATATAGAAAAAAGTAAGGGTTAAGTATTATGTATCTAGTATTAAGGATATGAAAAGCAATATTTTTATCTATCCCGTAATACTTAATACGTAATACTAGTCAAGTATTAGTATGAGTAAAATTACGAGACCACCTATAGTGACAATCTTAGGTCATGTTGATCATGGAAAAACTTCCTTGCTTGATTTTATAAGGAAATCTTCGGTTGCAGCCAAAGAACATGGTGGTATTACCCAACACATTGGTGCCTATCAGATTAGTCTACCTGGAACCTCTAACCTGATTACTTTTATTGATACTCCCGGGCATGCTGCATTTGAAAAAATGAGGTCAAGAGGAGCAAGAGTGGCTGATATAGCAGTTTTGGTAGTGGCTTTGGATGATGGGGTGATGCCGCAGACTATTGAGGCTATCAAACATATTCATGAGGCTAAAGTACCCCTGATTGTGATTATTAACAAAATTGATCTTGCAGGGATTGACATAGCAGTGCAACTGGCAAAAATAAAAAAACAATTATCCGATCAAAAGATAAATTTGGAAGAATATGGGGGGGATGTGCCGCTAGTGTCTTTATCTGCCAAAACAGGCAAGGGAGTAGATAAACTTTTAGAAATGATCCTGTTGGTGGCAGAATTAAATGAGTTAAAAGGAGATGCCCAGGATGCTCCTTCAGGGGTGGTTATTGAAGCAACTTTAGATAAATTTAAAGGGCCAATAGCCACCATTTTAATCAGAAACGGTACTTTAAAAAAAGGAGAACAGATTTTGCTGGGCGGAGTAACAGGCAAGATCAGGGCCATGTTAGATTTTAATGGTCAGGCAATAGAGGAGGCTGGACCTTCCACCCCAGTGGAGATTTTAGGGTTAACTGATGTGCCGAAGGTGGGAGTTTTGCTGGGTAACGAGTTGGAGTCAGAAAAAGTAGATGAGCAAGTCTCGCTTCTTGACAAGCTAAAAATGGGGGAAAGAAAAACCTTAAAAGTAATTATTAAAGCGGATAAACAAGGATCACTTGAGGCAATACAAGCTTCTTTAGACAAATTTAATCTGGAGCGTAAAGTTATTGATTATATATTTGCAGGAATTGGAGATATTGGGGAAGAGAATATTAAGTTGGCAGCTACAGTAGGAGCAATTGTGATCGGATTTAATGTTAAAGTTGTTCCTTTAGCCGCTCAATTGGCTGAAAATGAACATGTATTAATTAGGACTTATAATATTATTTATGAACTTTTGGAGGATATAGAGGAGGTTGTTAATACATTATTGGAAGTAGGGCAATTGGAGGAAGTTTTAGGCAAAGCCAATATTTTGGCTGAGTTCCCTTTTGGTAAGAATGAAAGAGTGGCCGGATGCAGGATGATAGAGGGGGTAATTGCCAAGGGGCAAAAAATCAGAGTAGTTAGAGTTGGACAAATTATTGGCGAGACTAAGCTGAAATTTTTGAAAAAGGTTAAAGAAGAGGTTAACAAAGTTGAAAAGGGCAATGATTGTGGAATGCTATTTGATCCTGCAATAGATTTTCAAATTGGAGATGTGGTGGAATCATTTAGAGTGATCTAGAGTGCTTGATTTTTAGCGTTTCACTAAGTAATTTCTGTGCTGAGCTTGAAATTATGGGATAGTAATGATAGAATACAGGCGATCCTTATGAAGTACGATTCAATGCTATCAGAGCTTAAAAATATAATACCCAATACTAAAAGCATTTTAATTGCTCTTCCTCCTAATCCTTCAATTGACAATTTAGCCTCTTCCTTAGCTTTATTTTTAACATTTGAAGGGAGCGGAAAAGAAGTTACTGTTGTCTGTCAGACAGATATTACAGTTGGTCAGGCACATCTTTTTGGGGTAGATCAGATTCAAAAAAATCTTCCGCCAGGAGGCGGGGGGAATTTGACACTCACTTTAGAAGGGGTAGCTGCTTCAGACAATACAGTGCCTGCTTTGGAGAAGTTGGATTGGTATGCAGAAAACAATAATTTAAATTTGGTGTTTCATGTTCTGCCCGGCCAAACTTTTCAACCTGCCAAAATTGTTCCTAAATATCAAGGTAGTGGTTTTAATTTAATCTTTGTAGTAGGTGTTGTTAATTTAAATGTTTTAGGTGATTACTCGATAAATCCCCAACTGTTTTCCGGATCGCATATTGTTAATATTGATATTCAAGCTTCTAACACTAATTTTGGTCAAACCAATATTGTAGATAATAATAGCTCTTCTTTGTCTGAAGTGATGAGTTATTTAATTGCTGATTTAGGATTTACTCTTGACGGAGACTGCGCCAGTAATTTGCTGGCAGGAATTTTTGATGCCACTGCTAACCTATCAGGAAGCAAGGTCAGCGCTGATACTTTTATGGCTGTTGCTAATTGCTTAAGAGTTGGAGGTAGAAAGCCTGTAGGAGTGGTTACACCAGCAACTCCACCGTTTTCTCAACCATCAACCCAAGCAGCTTATGACTGGAATGCAGTATCTGCTGCTCTTGGCCAAAGTATCACTCCTCAATTATCCGGCATCAGTGATTTTGCGGTGCCGCCGGTGGTTTCATCCTCTTCCCAGCCTGTGGCTGATGCAGGTGATCACGAAACTGTCTACAAGCAAACTCCAAAACCATCACCTGAGGAAAGGCCTTTGGTGGAAGGCGTAGTATCTGAAACAGTGGAACCTGAGTGGCTGACCCCTAAAATATTTAAAGGCTCATCTCTAGGATAATCAGTTCTGCAATACCTTCAGACAGGGTGTATACTCTATATTAGAGATGAAAGAAAAAAGTCAACATTTTATTGCTAATTTTTTTAATTCCCTATCTCTCTCAACTCTTACAAAAAAACAGCGATATTCTTTACTAATAGCCTTAGTAGTTCTTATAAGTCTCCCAATTATTGTTATTGCTGTGCGGTATCAACAAAATATTCGCTCAAGAGCAGAGCAAACAGATAGCAGACAAGTTGTTGTTGAGGAGATAGATCAACAAAAGAAAGAGTTGCGTGAGCATTATATAAATACTAATATAACTGAAAATGCTTTTTCCCCACAGAAACCTTTGATTTTTCCTGATGATCCAAGTACGTCAAATGATATTATCCCACCCCCTCCATTATTTTCAATTTATGAACCACAATCACGATATACGGCTTCAATATTAATAATTCCCATAAATTTCACCAATAGCAAATTCAGCGACAATGATACACAGAATATGTGGGGTTATATTGGGCTAGACGATAGTAAAAAATATAAATATAAATCAATAAAAGATTATTTCATTTATACAAATGAAACATCACCCTTACTTCATCTTTCAAACCTTGCTGTAACTCGTCCTTTTGAGAGCGGAGTAGACGGTAGGAGTTGTTCAGATGCAGAGATTATGGAATGGTCCAAAAAAGCCGAGGAAGAGGTAAAACAAACCTTTATTCTTGATTATTGGACCTATATTGTATACTTACTTGCTCCGGGGAATAATTGTCCATGGCAACTAGGATATGACTCACGAACAATATATATAACAGTCGCAGCGCAAGGGGTAATCGTCCGAAAAAAACAAGGGTTAATATGGTTCAGTTACACAGGATTAAATGATGTGAATCCTCGGATAAAAGAATTTACTTTTAAAGATCGGTTAATTCATGCTTTGCTTCATCTATCTGATCTTACTCATGCTCATGCCATTTATTGTTCGGGAAATAATAATGATCCAGATTTTAATTTTGTGAAAGATAAATGTTCTCTTTACAATAGCCTTGATAGGTCAGATGTTTTAGGAGATAGTCTAAAAAGTGGATCTAAAGAAGATATACCGGTTATTCCATTTTTGAATGCCCCTCATAAAACTGAGCTTTCCTGGTTGCCAAAAGATCGGGTTTTTATTATTGACAAAGATCCAGCTACTAATCGTCCTAAAGCAGGAACATACACATTAAGATTAACGCCATTAGATATTCCAACTGATATACAAACACCCCAAACAAAGCGAGTGGTTAAAATTTATAAACCCGATACCAGTTTTTATAGCAGCCATTGGAGAAAAACTATTAATTCATACTATTATGTTTCTGTCAGGAATATACGGGGTGCATTGGTAGATGCTAGTGACAATTCATTTTTGCACAATGATTTAGTACAGGGAGCAAATATCCATATTGGATATGATTTTTCTGTTATGCCTACTTATCTCATTGGTACAACCTATAATACTTTTTCTCACGAGGCGCTTAGTAACTTTAAATCTTTTATTGATGACGCAAATGGTATAACCATCAAACAAACAGGTTCTGGTATGGTTCTTCACCCAACTGAAGAATATCCGCAAAATTATGTGGATTTAGAGATTACTATCCAATAATTTCTGCAGGATAAAACGGATTATTATTCTTTCAGGTCGGGGTTTTTGGGGAAAGCAGTTTTGAGTTTATAGACATATGGTTTAGGAAAAGTATAATCCCGAATGCCGGTAATAGTGATCGTAGTTATTCCCTCCTTCCAAGTTTCGGTTGTTGAGATAGTTAAAGTATTAGGCTGTCCTTTTTTACCGATCACCTGAGTTGGTACTTGCGGAGAAACCGTATATTTTAGGTCTGGAGTCCGGGGAGGTTCGGCAAAGACTAAATCAACCTGCTGGATAGGTAAATACTCATAAGTTGTATCTTCGGGTAAAATCTTCACAATTTTAAAATCGGATTTAGGAATAACTGTACTATTTTTGAAATGAGTTTGACTCAAGGGAAATGTGCTGGAAACAGGAGAGGCATTTTGAGTCCCTAGACGGTGAGAAGAGAAGAAAAAATACCAAACGACTCCTCCTAAGAAGATAAGCAAAAATAACAGCAAATAAATTCTAATCATTTAGTTAATTTTAGATTTTTCTTTAACCAAACATCAATTACACAATATTTTAGCCACGTCTAACCAGCCGGTATTTCCAGGAGCATTACCTCCAGAGCCTAGTTGAACATGTACATGAAATTCATCACAAGGTCCCCCTGAAATTATACTACAGATATTTCCTCCCACTTCACCCGAATTATGAGTTCCGGAAACGCCGCTTCGCGGTTGGGTATGGTGGAATTGAAGATAAAATTGAGCACCGTCGTGTGTTCGGACTCCAGTATATTTTTGAATCGCCTCACCAGTGCTGGCCCCCAATTCTTGACCTATATATGTCCATCTGATATTTCCATTTAGTGAAGGAAGCGTAATAGATCCTCCAGCTGGTCCGGGAACGTCTAATCCCCATTGAGTCGCTGGATAAGGAACACAGAATTTGTTATAAGCAGTATCGGGATAACCGATCCCACAATGTCCGCAGCCACTGCGGAGAGTAAATTTAGTTCCGCATGAAGGATTGCTTCTGGGGACTGGACATGAAATTTCTGTTCCTACAGGAGTCTCTCTCCCTTGATCTCCAAATTGGGAGGATCCATCACCGTCACAACTTTTATTACTCCGGCAAGCACCATTATCTGCTCCGATACTTTGTCCACAAGTCTGGTACTCACCTTTTGAGGATTTGGAATCAATTGGACAATCATTATCGTTGGAACAACAAGCAGCATCGCAGACATCTTTGTCGGCGAGCCATTTTGATTTAGGGTTATTCTGGCAAAGATCGCCTGAAGATTGTATTGGTTGGGAAGGTTGAGCAGTTTGGTTATTAGTTGGCGTGCCGCTGTCAGAATTAGGGTCACAACTTTTGTTGCTGAGGCAGGCTCCGTTATCTGCACCCAGACCTTTACCGCAAGTTTCATTATTCGGACAGTCTTTATCAATAGTACAGCAAGCTGGATCACAGGAGAGATTGTGGTCATCATTGTATTTACTTCCCCACTTGGTTTTAGGATTGTCCTGGCAAAGATTCTCATCGGTACTGCTTAAAGCAAAATTGGTTGAAGCCCTATCAGGCGCGCAGCGGATGGATTTATCCGAGCAAATCATATGTTGGCCTACTCCGCAATCTGTATGGAAGCATTTGTCTGATTGTTGGCAGTAGATAAAGGATGAATCGCTGCAGGTTGTAATTCCTTGGGCATTTACCACAGCGTATGTGGTGGTTTTTTTATTGTCAGCAACAGGGTAGGAGGTAGAAGTTGTGGAGGGAGTGAATTGTTTGATCTGGATATTGTTCGTTTGGCCTAAAATAATATTGTTTGAGCTGATAAAAATTAATACCACCAAAAAAAGAAGTGAGGCAGGAATTATTTTTAGCATACTATAGTCTTTATTATACAGGATAGCATAAATCGTAAATTTGCATAATTACAAATTTTTTGTTATACTGCGCCCACAAAGAGCAACGTCTTGGCACCGAGGTTGTCTCACAAAGGAGGTAAGATGCCACTTGATGCAAAGATCAAACAGCAAATAATTAAGGATTTTGCCCAAAAAAGCGGTGATACAGGTTCTCCGGAAGTACAAATTGCCCTTTTAACCGAGCAGATTAAAAATCTTGCCAGTCATCTAAAAGAACATACCCATGATATTCACTCAAGACGTGGACTTTTATCAATGGTTAACAAAAGGAGAAGACTGCTTCAGTATCTGTTTAAAAAAGATATGGAAAGATATAAAATTGTGATTGATAAATTGGGATTAGCAAAATAATAAAATTTATGCTATAATAAAATAAAGAGAGATTTGGGGATTGGAAAGAGATAATTAAAATTAATTACCTCTTATACAGTTTCCAAGTCTTCAAGATAAAGTCACCCTGAAACCGTCAGAGGTAGATGAAGGATTTTCCGTAGAGAAAATGCAAAAAATTATAACAAAAGAGATTGATTTAAATGGTAGAAAGCTAAAGCTTGAGACAGGCAAGCTGGCTTTGCAAGCAGATAGCGCTGTTTTGGTTTCATGGGGAGAAACAGTCATTTTGGCGACCGTTGCAACACAGCTTTTAGCAGAAGACATTGGTTATTTCCCTTTGTCTGTTGAATATGTGGAAAAGCATTATGCCGGCGGAAAAATTTCTTCTTCCAAATTTATCAAAAGGGAGAGCAGACCAACAGATGAGGCAATCTTGACAGGCAGGTTAATTGACAGGTCCATAAGGCCCCTTTTCCCTAAAGAGTTTAAAAATCACGAAGTACAAGTAATTTTGACTGTTTTATCCATAGATCAAGCCAATGATCCGGATATTGTGGGTTTAATTGGAGCCTCGGCAGCTCTGTCTATCTCTTCCGTGCCTTGGAACGGGCCAATTGCCGGCGTTAGAGTTGGGGAAAGGGATGGTAAATTAATTGTTAATCCTACTTTGGATGAGATGATCCATTTAGAGATGGATTTAATGGTGGCCTCAAATAAAGTAAAAGTAGTCATGATAGAAACCGCAGCCAAACAAGTCAGCGAAGAGTTAATTTTTGAAGGGATTAAAGAGGCTCATGCCCAGTCACAACCAATCATTGATTTAATTGAACAATTTAGTAAAGAAGCTGGTAAAGAAAAAAGGCCAATTTCTCATTTGGAAGAAGAGATTGAGAAAGCCTTGTTTGCCGAGGTTACAAAATTAACCAGAGAAAGAATTGAGGCTGCTCTTTTTGATAACTTACACCCTTGGCATGAAGCCACAGGAGATATGATTAAAAGGGAGTTGATCTTGCAATACGCCCAAACCCTAACTCCTCAGGTAATTTCCGGCATTTTTGACAAAGTAGCCAAAGAGATTTTACACAGAACTGTTTTAGAAAAAGGAAAAAGAGTTGATAGTAGAGCCATGGATGAAGTCAGACTTTTGGAAATGGAAGTGGGGATTTTAGGAAGAACACACGGCTCAGCCTTGTTTCAAAGAGGCGACACACAAGTTTTATCAGTAGTTACTTTAGGGGCACCCTCTCTGCGGCAGACTTTGGAGGGGATGGAAGGAGAGAGGCAGAAAAGATTTATGCACCATTATAATATGAGCATTAACCCTTTCTCAGTTGGCGAAGTTAAAAGATTGGGTCCGCCTAACAGGCGTGATGTAGGTCATGGTAGTTTGGTAGAGAAAGCATTGGAACCTGTAATTCCCGCTGAGGATCAGTTTCCTTATGCCATCAGAGTGGTGTCTGAAGTTTTGGCAGCCAATGCTTCTACTTCCCAGGCTTCGGTTTGTTCAGCTACGTTGGCATTATTAAATGCCGGCGTACCAATTTTAGAACCGGTGGCCGGAATTGCCCTGGGATTATTTTCTGATAGTTCCGGAAAATATCAGGTGGTTACAGACATGAGAGCAGTAGAAGATTTTTATGGGGAGATGGATTTTAAGGTAGCCGGAACTAAAAACGGCATCACCGCTATTCAAATGGATACCAAATTGGACGGTCTAACGTTTGAGATTATTCAGACTGCACTTGATTTGGGTAAAAAAGCCAGACTGGAGATTTTGGAAAAGATGAATCAAATAATCCCGGCAGCCGGAGCTTTATCTCCTCATGCTCCCAGGGTGGAAATTTTACATATTAAGCCCGAAGGAATTGGTTTGCTGATTGGTACAGGCGGTAAAACAATTAATTCCATAATTAATAAAACAGGCGCGCAAATTGATATTGAAGATGACGGGACTGTTATGGTATCTGCTGTCAAGGGTGAGAGTGTGGATAGAGCAATAGAGGCAATTGAGGGTATGTTTAAAACTGTTAATGTGGGGGATGAGATTGTAGGAAAGGTGGTTAGACTTGTTCCTTATGGAGCGTTTGTGGAAATTGCGCCTGGAAAAGACGGATTGGTTCATATTTCACAAATGGCACCCGGGCATGTAGAGAGGGCCGAGGATGTGGTATCAGAAGGACAGGAAGTTAAAGTTCGGGTGACAGATGTTACTGAGGGAAAAGTGGGGTTATCAATGCTTTTTGGGGCAGATATTAAGCCAGAAACAGAGGCAAGACCCAGAAGCGAAAGGTTCGGCGGAGGTGGATTTAGATCAGGAGGGGGAGAAAGAAGACCCTCTTTTGGAGATAGACCAAGAAGCGGTGGTTTTGGCAGCCGGCCCAGATTTGGCAGTGGGGGTGGCAGAGGGGGGTTTGGAGCAAGACCAGGCGGAAGATCGGGTGGATTTAGAAGAGGAGGTGGAGATAGAGGTGGATTTAGCCGCTGATACTTTTTACTACCTTGGGAAAGTGAGCAATTTAAGGTAAAATTGGAATACAATGGATTCTGCTCAAGCAATCATTGAAGAGTTAAAAATAAAAATTACCCAAGCGAATTTACCTGTTGAAATTTCTGAAAAACTGTTGAATCTTTTAAAATTTCCCAGTCTTGGAGTAGAACTGGAAAAACTGGTAAATTACATTGAATTTGTCATTTCACTCCCCTTCAATATTTATTGCGAAGATATTTTGGATATTAACCGTAGCAGCGAGATTTTGGATAATAACCATTATGGTTTGCAAACTGTGAAAGACAGAATTTTAGAATATCTTTCGGTTTTGCTACTGCAGAGACAAAAAGGTCAGGGTAATAACTTCCATGCCCCGATTTTGGCATTTATTGGTCTGGTTGGTACTGGCAAGACATCCCTATCATACTCCATTGCCGAAAGCTTAGGCAGGCCAATCATCAGAATTCCTTTTGGAGGATTGGGTGATACTGCAACGCTTAGGGGAGCATCCCGTCTTCGGCCGGATGCAGAGGCAGGTCAGGTGATTAAAGCTATACGCAAAGTTAAGGTATCAAATCCGGTCATACTTTTAGATGAGATAGACAGGGTAGCTACCGAGCATCGGGTAGATATTATGGGAGTTTTGGTGGAGCTTTTGGATCCTGCTCAAAATCAAGCTTTTGTGGATCATTATTTGGATTTTCCTTATGATTTATCCCAGGTGTTATTTATTGCAACAGCCAATAATACTACCAATATAGCCACGGCGGTGATGGACAGGTTAGAACCAATTCAAATGCCTTCCTATTCGGATGAAGAGAAATTAATCATTGGTAAAGATTATCTATTGCCAAAAGCTTTAGATGAGGCTGGTTTGGAAAAAAGTGCCATTATTATTGATGATAAAGTTTGGCCACAAATTATCCGTCCTTTAGGTTTTGATGCGGGTATCAGATCTTTACAGCGTTCTTTACAAGAAATTTGCCGCAAAGCAGCCAGGAAAA
The DNA here is from genome assembly GCA_016198275.1 of Candidatus Daviesbacteria bacterium. GTDB lineage: Bacteria > Patescibacteriota > Microgenomatia > Daviesbacterales > UBA10151 > JACQIX01. The sequence goes on from JACQIX010000010.1 coordinate 11,352, forward strand.
TGGTGGAAGGAGGGGTTGGTACATTTAAGGTTACAAGCGAGAATTTGGGGGAATATCTTCAGGGTTAGTATTATGGAGAAATATTCGTAATACTTAATACATGATACATAATACAAATATTAAATGAAATCTTTTAAACCAAAATTTAATCTACCTCAATTAAATAATAATCAACTGTTGAAGTTAATTCCCCTTGGCGGAGTTGGTGATGTCACCAAAAATATGTATGTATACGAATATGGGGGAGACATCATCATTATTGATTGCGGGGTAGGATTTCCTGATGAGGCCATGCCGGGAGTTGATTTGGTGATACCTGATATTTCCTATTTGAGGGATAAAAAGGAAAAAATCCGCGCCATATTAATTACTCATGGTCACGAAGATCATATCGGAGGCTTGCCTTATATTTGGCCCGAGCTTCAGGTTCCGATTTATACCCAGAGATTGACTGCCGGGTTTATCAGAGCCAAATTTACTGAACATAATTTACCCCAAAATAAAATTTTTGAGGTTAAAATTGATCAAAAACTTGATCTGGGAGCATTTAAAGTGTCATTTTATCAAGTATCTCATTCAGTACCTGATTCTATGGGGATTGTGATCAGAATTCCTCAAGGATTAATAATTCATCAAGCAGATTTTAAAATTGACTGGACACCGGTATCCGGCCAGGTAACAGATGTGGGTACAGTTGCCCGCTTAGGTAGTGAGGGAGTACTGCTTTTGTTGATTGATTGTTTAAGAGTGGAAAAGCCAGGGTTTAATAAATCGGAAAAATCCATTGAGGATTCTTTTGCCAAAGCCAGCCTGGAAACTGCAGGAAAACTTCTCATTACTATGACTTCATCAAATGTCTCAAGAATGCAGCAAGCTATTAATGTGGCTGCCAAATTAGGTAGGAAAGTATCAGTAGTTGGCAGATCTTTTGAAAATAATTTTCAAGTGGCCAGAGACTTAGGTTATTTGCATGTTCCTCCCGCAGTCATGGTTGCTCCGGATACAATTTCATCATTTGCCGGCAATAAATTGCTGATTTTAATTGCCGGTTCCCAGGGTCAGCAGGGGTCATCATTAGTCAGAGCTGCCAACGAGCAGCATAAACAGGTTAAATTGAAAAGGGGTGACGGGGTAGTATTTTCCGCTGACCCCATTCCTTCCACCGAATCGGCCCAGAATGCCTTGATTGATTCTTTATCAAGACTGGGAGTGAATGTTTATTATTCTGCTGTATCTTCTGACCTGCACGTATCCGGTCATGCGGCATTAGAAGAGTTAAGATTGATGGTTAATTTAGTAAAGCCAAAATTTTTATTCCCAATAGGAGGAACTTTTAGGCATATGGAAGCTTTTTCCAAAATGGCCCAAGAGATGGGTTATGACAGAAAGCAAATTTTGGAAGGAGAAGATGGCGATATTTTGGAAGTAAGAAAAGATGTAGTTAAAATGGTTGGCAGGGTGGATGTGCAGAATGTTTATGTGGATGGGTTAGGAGTAGGAGATATAGGGCATATAGTTTTGCGCGACAGACAAAAGTTGAGTGAGGAAGGGGTGGTGGTGGCAGTAGTTACTATTGAGCAGCATAGCGGTAAAATAGACAATGTGGATATAATTTCAAGGGGATTTGTTTACGAAGAAATAGCCAAAGATATTTTAGAAGATGCTAAAAAGACAGTTGAACGATCATTGAGCGAACATATTCATAAAACTGCGGATTGGCGCTTTATCCGCAAAATGATTGAAGATTCTTTGGGAAATTATTTTTATCAGATGACTGAAAGGAGACCTTTAATTCTCCCGGTGGTGGTAGAAGTGTAGGTATCCCATAGTGTGGTATAATATTAATAACTAATAATTAAATATGGCTCGAAGAAGATCTATTTATAAATTACCCAAATTAAGACTCAGACAAAAAACTATCACTGCTGTGGGAACGCTAATTGCATTTGGATTGGCTGTTTTATCCATTGTGGCTATTGCCACCCAATCTCAAACCTTATCTTTTTGGAGAGAATTTTTAGCTGAAAATTTAGGCTGGGCAAAGGTTTTGTCACCACTTATTTTTTTACTTGGCGGACTGGTTTTAACAAAGGCAAAATGGCGTTTTGCCCAGCTGAATGTTTTTTTAGGCTTTATTTTGGTGCTGGTTTCTTTAGTGGGGATAACCGGTGCCCTAAAGGCAGAAAAGGCAGGAAATATTGGTTGGACTCTCTGGAACGAGTTGTCATCTTTTGTCACAGCACCAGGTGCAGTTGCTCTCTTGGTATTGGTATTTTTTGTGGGCCTGGTAGTGTTATTTAACACATCCTTAGATCAAATATTTAAAATTTTTGCCTGGATTTTTTCTTTTGGGCAAAAAATTATCAAATTTATTTTTAACAGAAAGCGGACATTTGAAGCAAAACATATTCCCATTAAAGTTTCTGGTGTAGATGAGCGCTCCTCCCAAAAATCTTTCCCGCAAACCCAAAAGGAGGCTGTAATTGCCGATGTTTTAGTGCAAAATGTGGCGGGAAAGGCCACTATTTGGAAATACCCTCCTTTGTCGCTGCTGTCTGATAAAGTAGGTAATCCGGCCAATAGAGGGGATGTGAAGAAGAATGCTGATATTATTGAGAAGACTCTGGATTCGTTTGGGATTGCTGCCAATGTGGCGGAAGTCAACGGTGGGCCGGCAGTGACTCAATATGCTTTAAGAATTTCAGCCGGAACCAAAATTTCCAAAATTGCCAATTTGCAACATGATCTGGCTTTAGCTTTGGCTACCCCCACAGGTACTGTCAGGGTTGAGGCCCCGATTCCGGGCAAATCTTTGGTGGGGATTGAAGTGCCTAACCATTCTTTGGAAATAGTCGGACTCAAGCAAATTTTGGCATCTGAGGAGATGAGTAAACATAGATCAAAATTGGCTGTTGCATTAGGACGCGATACTTCATCAAAATCAATGATTGTAGATTTAGACAGGATGCCTCATTGTTTGATTGCCGGGACAACCGGGAGTGGAAAGTCTATACTTTTAAACTCTTTTATTACTTCGTTGCTTTTTAGAAACTCACCGGAAGAGATGAAATTAATCTTGATTGATCCCAAAAGAGTGGAGTTAACAAATTATAATAATATTCCCCATCTGTTAACTCCGGTTATCACCGAACCGGAAAAAATCCTCTCTTCCCTAAAGTGGGCCATGGCTGAGATGGATAGAAGGTATAAATTATTCCAATCAGTGGGAGTAAGAAATATTATCGGTTACAATGAAATGTCAGGTTTCCAAGCGCTTCCCTATATAGTAATTGTGATTGATGAGCTGGCAGATTTGATGATGTTTGCTCCAGTTGAAATTGAGGATGCTATCACCAGGATTGCACAACTTGCTAGAGCTACCGGAATTCATCTGGTGGTAGCTACACAACGGCCTTCTGTTGATGTGATTACCGGTTTGATTAAAGCCAATATTCCCTGCAGGATTGCTTTTAATGTTTCCTCAATGGTTGATTCCCGGGTGATTTTGGATGGGCCGGGAGCGGAGAAGTTGTTGGGCCGGGGAGATATGCTGTTTTTACCTCCTGATGCTTCCAAACCGATCAGGATTCAGGGAGTATACGTACAAGATAGCGAGATTGGCAATTTAATTAAATTCCTCAAACAAAGCGGTATTGCTCCGCAATACACAACTGAAGTAACAGAGATGCCGCTTGGCAAGTGGGGTACAAAAGGAGGAAATGGGTCGGACAGGGATGAGTTATTTGATGAGGCGGTCAGAACTGTTTGTCAATACGACCGGGCTTCTGCTTCACTTTTGCAAAGGAGATTAAAGGTTGGATATGCCAGGGCAGCCAGGATTTTGGATGAACTGGAGGAGGCTGGAATTGTGGGAATGGGGGAGGGGTCCAAACCTAGAGATGTGTTAGTCCGTAATGCTGATGAATACCTTACTGCTCAAGCTGAATCAATCAAGAGTTAAAATCATTTCAGTAACAAATTAAGGACTTTGATATAATATAAATTATATAAATGAGTGGAAAAGCGATCGCAACAATTTATTTTTATCTGGTTTCCGCAGCTTCTTTGGCCTTGATTGTCATGGGGATTTTTAACGCGGTCAATCTCATGATCAATTCAACTCAATATGAAAAATATCCTTTAAGGTATGAGCCGGGCATAGATTGTGAAAGTGGATTTGGTTACCCCGTTCCATATAAAATCATGCCACCAGATGTAAGAGAAGAAGCTACTATATCCGCTCAAGATTTAGAGAAACAAACAAAGAACTGCTTAAGACAACAAGAGTTAGAAAGAAGACAACATAAAGTAGATGATTTTAAAGATGCCATTACTTTTAGTTTAGTAGGAGTAGTCTTATTCTCTATCCACTTTCCTCTGGCCAGAAAACAATCAAGGGATTAAGATTTTATTAATGAATGATCCAGTTGAAAGCTTGAAAAAGAGTCAAATTGGGGTAATGCCAACAGATACTGTTTATGGAATAGTTGGCTCTGCACTGCAGCCTTTAGTGGTGGAAAAAATTTATCAGCTTAAGAAAAGGTCTTCTGATAAACCGTTTATTATTTTAATATCTTCCATAAATGATCTTAAAAAATTTGATGTTGGGTTAACTGAAAAACAAAATGAATTTTTAGAAAAAAATTGGCCAAATCCTTTAAGCGTGATCTTGCCTTCAAGTAAGAAATATGAATATCTTCATCGAGGAAAAAATTCCCTGGCTTTTAGGATGCCTAAAGATGAAAAATTGCTGGAAATTTTAAAACAAACAGGTCCTTTAGTTGCTCCTTCTGCTAATTTTGAAGGAGAAAAAATTGCCGGAACAATTGCTGAAGCAGAGAAATATTTTGGTAAAGAAATAGCATTTTATGTTGACGGAGGCAAAGTAACAGCACAACCATCAATAATAATTCAATTAAATAGTGACGGCAGTTTAAAAGTTTTAAGGTCAGGTTTATACAAAACTAGAAAACTTTTCTAAGATAGACTACAATTTCTTTCATGCGCACTGTTGGACAGGTTTTAAAAGAGGAAAGGGAAAGGAAGCTATATACTCTTGATGAAGTAGAAAAATCCACCAAGATTAGGAAAGAATTACTGGAAGCTTTGGAAGCTGGTCAATATATGAAACTGCCTCCACCGACTTTTGTCCAGGGTTTTATTAAAAATTATGGTAAATTTTTAGGGTTAAATACGGAGAAACTACTGGCAATTTTTAGAAGAGAATACTCTTCGAAAAAACATCCTCCCAGGATTTTAGAATCATTTTCCAGCCCAATTGATCAAAAAAAATTTAGGATCACTCCGGCTAGGGCTTTGGGGTCTGTTGTCTTAATACTGGTGGTGGTTTTTTTTATCTACCTTTGGCTTGAATACAGATTTTTAACAAAAGCACCTTTTTTGGAAATAACCAGTCCTGCAAATCAGCTCAGTGTGGATACTCCCATAATTTCGGTAATCGGTAGGACTGATCCTGAAGAAAAAGTTACCATCAACAATCAGGAAATTCCGGTAGATCTTTCTGGACAATTTACCCAGGAAATTAAATTATCGGATAATGTTAATACTATTGTTATTAGTGCCATATCAAAAGAGGGGAAAGTTACTAAAGTGGAAAGAACTGTCTTTTTGAAATCAACTCAGAGGTGATATACTAAACAGATGGATTTTTTGCAAATTGCCCTGATATTTTTGATATTTTTGCTGTCAATATTTTTGGCCATCACGGGTATTCAGGTATTTTTTATTTTAAGGGATTTAAAAAAAGCCTTAGATAAGTTAAATGCTATTTTACAGACAGGTGAAAATATTGCTGGAGATATAGAAAGACCTCTTTCTTCTGCCTCAAATTTGGTGGCAACCTTAGGTGACAGAGCAAAAGCTTTAGCAGGAGTAGTAAAAAGAGAATCAAAACATAGACAGAGAAGATTTTACAAGCGAACTCTGTGAGCTTGAGAGTACAAGAAAATGTTATAACATATAATAGCTTCATGACATCCAAGGATATTAGAGATAAATTCATTAGATTTTTTGTCGGCAAAGGACATAAAGAAATTGCCCCAGCCAAACTTGTGCCGGAAAATGATCCATCCACCCTTTTTACCTCCTCAGGTATGCAGCCTTTGGTTCCGTATCTGTTAGGTCAACTTCATTCGGAGGGGAAAAGATTAGTAGATTCTCAACCAAGCTTTAGAGCAGAAGATATTGAAGAAGTTGGGGATAATCGCCACACCACTTTTTTTGAAATGCTTGGTAATTGGTCGCTGAATGATTATTTTAAAAAAGAACAGCTTTCCTGGTCTTGGGAATTTTTAACTAAAAAATTAGGATTAGATAAAGAAAAATTATATGTATCTGTATTTGGAGGAAACGATTCGGTTCCAAAAGATCTGGAATCATTTGAAATATGGAAAAGTTTGGGAGTTACCCAGGATCATATTTTCTTTTACGGAGTGGAGAAAAATTGGTGGTCAAGGTCCGGCCCGCCAGATAAGATGCCTGAGGGAGAGATTGGTGGTCCAGATTCCGAAGTATTTTATGATTTTGGTACTCCGCATGATGAAAAGTATGGCAGCAATTGTCATCCAAATTGCGACTGCGGCAGATTCTTAGAAATTGGCAATTCTGTTTTTATTCAGTATCAAAAAACAACAGGATCTTTAAAAGAATTTTCTCAAAGAAATGTGGATTTTGGGGGAGGGTTGGAAAGATTAACAGCTGCCGTTAATAACACCTCAGATATTTTTGAAACTGATCTATATAAACCAATTATTGATGCGATCGTACAACTAATTGGTAAAGAATATGAAGCAGATAACAAACCTGCCATGCAGGTAATAGCTGACCATATGAAAACAGCTACGTTTTTAATCAAAGACGGCGTGGTTCCTTCAAATAAATTACAGGGGTATGTTCTAAGAAGATTACTCCGCCGTTCTGCGACTAAATTCTACCAGCTAACCAAAAACATGAAATTTCTAGCAGAAATGATCGAGGTATACAATGCAATTTTATCTATTTATGATGGTTTATACGGAATCGAGAAAAGAGAAACAAGTGATATTAACTTGTTAGAAGAAAATTATAAGGTTATTTTTGATGAAATGAATAGATTTGGAAAAACTTTATCAGCAGGTTTCCATAAAATAGATAGAATGGAACAGATTGATGGTAAAGAGGCATTTGACTTATATCAAACATTCGGGTTTCCTTATGAGGTAACTGAAGAGCTGTTTAGGTTAAAAGGACAAGAGATTAATAAAGAACAATTCAGAGTGGAGTTTGAAAAGCATAGAGAATTGTCCAGAACTGCATCTTCTGGTATGTTTAAAGGAGGTTTGGCTGACCATTCTGAAACAGTCATCAAATATCATACAGCTACCCACCTACTCCACCAGGCTTTAAGAGATATACTGGGGCCCACAGTTTTTCAAAAAGGGTCTAATATAACTCACGAGAGATTGAGGTTTGACTTTTCTTATGATAAAAAAATGACTGATGAGGAAATTAAAAAAACCGAAAAAATTGTCAATGAAAAGATTGAGGAGGATTTAAAAGTTGATCATCTGATCATACCGCTCAGTAAAGCAAAAGAATTGAATGCAATAGGGTTATTTGATGAAAAGTATGCTGATCAAGTTTCAATCTATGGTATAGGACCAAAGTACCAACTTAATCCGAAGGCAAAAGATAGAAGAAGTCGGAGAGGTTATTATTCTTTGGAATTTTGTGGAGGCCCTCATGTTGAGCATACCGCAGTAATCGGGAAAATTAAAATTGTGAAAGAAGAAGCAATATCTTGGGGAATCCGCCGTATCCGAGCGATATTAAAGTCATAAGGAATGACAGGGTAGATACTGGTGTGTTAAGATAAATTTGACAGGCCTAATCCTCAGGCTAAAATTTACATGATTAGTCTTTCCAAAATTACCTCATTTATTTCATTTGGCAAAAAGCCAAAAGTCTTGGAATATTATTTTGCTCTTAATATTGGAGTGGAGAAATTAACTTCAGGGCTTTGGACTATTGAAAATAATCAGCTGGAGATTTTACAAACAGCTGCTCAAAATTATGGTTCAACTGAAGAAATTTTTAAAGTAACAGATAAATTGTTGGACCAAGTTTTAGGCTTAAGAGAGATTGAACCGCAAAAAATTCTTTTCGGTGTGCCGGATTCCTGGATTTTGGATGATAACTTAAAAGATGAGAACCTGAAGATTTTGCGAAAACTGGTTAAAGAGTTGGAGCTTACTCCAATGGCTTATGTGGCAGATAGTCAGGCTATAGTTCACTTCTTGGAGAAAATGGAAGGAGTACCCCCAACTGCCATTTTGGTTGGTTTTGACAAGCATCATTTAATAGTCAGTGTAGTTAGAGCAGGGAAGCTGGATGGAGTCAGAGTTGTTACTAGAGGTGAAAATTCCAGCTCTGATATAGAAAAAGCACTGCTGACATTTACTGACATAGAAACTCTGCCTTCTAAGATATTGATCCATGGGGAGTCAGCTGCGGGATTAAGAAATCAATTGCTCTCTTTTTCTTGGATGGTGAAATTGAGTTTTCTGCACTTTCCCAAAATAGATGTTTTGGCAGAGGATTTAGAAATTAAAAGTGTTTGTTTGGCCGGGGCATCAGAAATAAACGAGAATATCAAATTTACCGACACTGCCATTGAGAAATCTACGCCTTCCCAACCCCTGGAATCTACTGAATCTAATTCCTCCGATACATCAAAAATTGATGAATCCAATTTTGGATTTGTGACAGGAGATATTTCGGATCAAATCAAAAAAGAGGAAGTATTAATACCGGAGGTTGAAGCTGAAGCTGAGGAGCTGACTTTGTCGGAAGAATCCAATCTTGAAGAATCTAATATTTTAGAAACAACTGACTTTGAATCTCATACAGTTGAGAGACCTTTAGTAAAAGAGCAGCTAAAGGAGAGGTTTACTAGAAACCTTAATTTGGCAGTTATAAAAAAATATTTGCCCAAGTGGTCAGTCAAATTGCCAATTATTTTAGGGGGTTTTGGTCTAATTTTAGCACTTCTGGCAGGATATATCTTAATACCTAAAGCAGAAGTTAAGATCTTTGTTGAACCGAGGATTTTGGAAAAAGATGCTCAAGTTACTGCTGATCCAAACCAAAAAACTGTTTTGGAAGATACCAAAGTTATACCTGGCCAAATAGTGGAAACTGAGGTTGCAGGCAATCTGAAAGATACTGCAACCGGTAAAAAACAGGTAGGTGAGAGCGCTAAAGGGACAGTAGTAGTTTATAATAAAACCTTTGAGGCAAAATCATTAAGCAAAGGGACAGTATTAACCTCAAACAATGGTTTGAAGTTTGCCCTGGACACTACGGTCAATATTGCTTCCCAATCAGCCACAGATAGCGGCATTACTTTTGGTAAAGCTAATATTACAGTTACAGCCTCTGCGATTGGGGCTGATAGCAATTTAGCCTCTTCCTCGGAGTTAACTATTAACGGTTTTTCCTCGTCACAACTTCTAGCTAAGGCCGAAGGTAATTTTTCCGGGGGGACTTCCAAAGAAGTAACCGTAGTTTCGTCCGAGGACGCTCAAAGGCTACTGGCTAAACTGTCATCTGATTTAAGGTTGCAAGCTCAACAAAAGTTACAAGGACAACTTGCTGATAAAAAGATTTTGGCAGAGGCTTTATCCGAAAATATTATCAAAAAAAGTTACAATAAAAATATCAATGACCAGGCTAATGAATTTTCCCTAAATCTGACTATCCGCTACAAAGGCACAGCTTTTGAGGAAAAAGATTTACACTTAATTGTTTCCAAGCTTGTGACTACCCAAGTTCCCGAAGGTTTCCAGTTTGATCTTTCTCAGACTGAAACCCAAGCAGATGTCTCTAAATTGGATCATGACGGCAAATTAATTTTTTTGGCCAGATTTAAAGCTAAGTTGATACCAAAAATTGATACTGAGAAAATTTTAAATCAGATTAGATTCAAAACCCCAGAAGAGGTTTTAAGCTTAGTCAAAAATATGGATAATGTTTTAGGAGCAGATATTAAAATGATTCCGGATTTGCCAAAATTTTTTGCCAGGATGCCGATTCTTTCAAAAAATATCAAAATTGAAGTAGGATTAAAATGATTACCGTCCTCAGGCGAACACCTGGTAAAGTTATTTCATTAGGATTTTTATCAATAGGGGTTTTTGTGCTGATGCAGGTAATCTTGCCAATAACTTCATTTCAGATTTGGGACTTGCAGCAAAAAATAGCCAATCAAACATTGATTAGTCCAAAGCAAAAAATAGACAGACAAATTTTGGGAATTTCAGTTCAAAACAAAGATAATTTTCCTGCCTTTACTTCTTATTTAAAAAGGGAAACCCAACCTAATTACAGTCGTTTTGGTTTATCTGTTCCCAGACTTAGGATCGAAAAGACAGATGTGCTGGTAGATACTAATGATTTATCAAAAGGTTTGGTTCATCTTCCTGGATCTGCACTGCCTGGAGAGAAAGGTAATGTGTTTATATCCGGTCATTCAGCTTTAAACCAATTTTTTTGGCAAAAAAACGCTGTTTTTGCCAAACTTGCTGATCTTAAGAAAGGAGATCAAATAATTGCGGAAACTTTGGGATCAAAATTTGTATATGAGGTTATTGATTTCAAAATAGTTGACCCGCAAGACTTATCAGTTATTATTCCGCCTGAAGATCGGGGTAGATATATCTCTTTGATGACTTGTGTTCCCCCTGGTTTAAACTTCAAAAGACTAATTGTTTTAGGTAAGATGCTTTGATGAAATATTTAGGAATAGATTTTGGGTTAAAAAGAGTCGGATTGGCAACTTCTGAAGGCACCATGGCTGCTCCTTGGAAAGTAATTACCGGTAAAAATTTTTTAGAATTGATAGACAAAATTTATACCCAAGCATCAGATTTTGATAAAGTAGTGATTGGATTGCCACAAGGTAATATGGGGAAAAAGGTTAAACAGGCAATTAAAATTTTGCAAAGTAAAGGCTTGGATATTTTGGAAGCTGATGAAACTTTATCTACCAAAGAAGCAATCAGGCTGATGATAGAATTAAATATTCCTAAAAAGAAAAGAGTAGTCAGTGATGATTATTCTGCTGCCATTATTTTGCAAAAATATTTAGATTCGAAGTGAAAAAAATAATTTGGTTAACTATTATTTCAATAGTCGCATTTTTTTTATTAAAAGGATGGTGGAGTTCCCAGCTTGCTGCCGTATCTTTGGATAAAAGCAGTCAAACATTTATTATTGCTAAAGGGGAAAGTCTGACTCAGATAGGGAACAAGTTAAAGAAGCAAAATCTGATCAGAAACTTATGGGCTTTTGTAATCTTTGGTAAGCAATCAGCGATGAGTGCAAAAATTCAAGCAGGCACTTTCAAAATAGCTGCTTCTTTTTCTGTCCCGGAGATTTTTAAGGTCATAACCGGTCAACCTGTAGCTTTCTGGGTGACTTTAATTGAGGGCTGGAGAGCAGAAGAAATGGCAGATGAGTTAAGTTTAAAGTTAAAAACGCAATCCTTCGATCCTGAGCGTAGTCTAAGGGCTCAGGACAAGAGTTCAATGTTTTTAAAATTGGCCAAGGAAGGGTATATGTTTCCTGATACTTACCTTTTTCCTCCTGATATTACCCAAGAACAAATTGTGCAAAAATTGCGGGAAACTTTTGATCAAAAGTATAAGGAGTTAAAACCTAAATTTGCGTCTTTGGGATTAACTCAGGATGAGGCAGTGATTTTAGCATCCATCGTGGAACGGGAGGCCAGGTCAGAAGAAGTAAAGACTAGGGTAGCCAGTATCTTATTAAAAAGATATAAAATAGGCATGGGTTTAAATGCTGATGCTACTGTCCAATATGCTTTGGGTTATCAACAGAAGGAGAAAAGCTGGTGGAAAAGGCATTTAAGCAAGGAGGATTTAAAAATTGATTCTGCCTATAATACTTATCTTCATGCAGGGTTACCCCCTACCCCGATCAGTAATCCCGGACTGGTATCCCTCAAAGCTGTTGCCAATGCAGATCCTAGTACCCCTTATCTTTATTATTATCATGATTCAAAAGGTAATTCTCACTATGCCAAAACCTTAGATGAACACAACCAAAATGTGGCCAATAATCCATAAACATTTTTTCTATTCATGTATAAATTTTGGGGGAAGGTAAAAAAACATAGGCAAAGAGGGAAGGGATTGGGATTTCCCACAGCTAATATAAATTTAACAAAAAAAATTCCAGAAGGTATTTATATTTCCCAGGTAAGAATTAAAGCTAAAAAATATCCGTCGCTTACTTTTATTGGCAAAGTTAAAACTTTTAACGAAGATAAATATCAAGCAGAAGTTTATATTTTGGATTTTAATCAGGATATTTATCATCAGTGTATTTCAGTGAAATTGATCAAAAAAATAAGAAGCAATCAAAAGTTTAATTCTTCCAAGGATTTAATTGCCCAGATGAAAAAAGATGAGCTGGATGCCAGAAAATACTTTGTTCGGTTATTTTCTACTGCCAAACAATGATTGAAACCATAAAATAAAATTTCCAAATGTATTTTCAAACCAATTTTTTGGCTGCACTTTTTTTGATTCTGTGGCTGTATTCTGAGTGGCAGATTGTGTTGGGGTAGGAGTTGGTGCAGGAGTTGGTGTTGTTGTAATTTTTGTAGGAAGTGGGGGTTGTGTAGTGGTCGGGATATTTGGTTGGTTGGTTGGTGAAACTGCGCTTGATGAACAATTTTGAGAGTATACCCCATTTCCTTCCAGAGAAGTACCTGATTTAAACTCATTAAAGTTGGAATAGCGTTTTCCTCCCCATTTAATAAACCTACCAGTGTCTGAGGTATACATACAATCTTCGTCAAAACTTGATCCAGCTGGAGGTGAATCAGAAAATTCCATCACATATCGGGAAACCACCAATACATTTTTCCGGGATACAATAGGACTTAAGCCTTTATTGGTCTGGGCAAATCCGTTGCCACCATTACTTGTTCCTGGAATTCGACAATCGTTTGCCGTCAAATACGTCGTTCCATTTCCACCACGTCCTAATTTATAACATGCCAATTGTCCATGCACCCCTCTTTTGCCTGTATCTCCTTGAATGGTATTGTTTTCAATATTCAATGGACCGATTTTATTTGCAGCAAATGCGATTCCTATTCCGCATCCTTCAATACGGTTATTTTTAACCGTTATATTGACATCTCCGCCTTCAACTTGAATACCATCATCCCAACAGTCTTTGATAGTGTTGTTCTCAATAGTAGTATTTTTATCAAAGCTCCCTCGGTCAGACCCTTCTTCTTCTCCTCCAATCCCATCATATCCGCCGGTGATAGTATTTCCTGAAATTGTATGTCCGCCACCGCTTGGGTTTTCATTATTGGATTTGAACCATATTCCATTTCCTTTTCCAGCTTGATTTCCTGATATTTCAACACGTCGTGTAATAGTGTTATTGATAACTTTTATGTTCGATCCTCCATACCACGAGGCAACTCCAGCTGCAAAATTATCTCCACCATCTTGGCAATTAAAATCCTGAACCGTATTTCCCTCAATTGTGATATTTGAAGAAGACGTATTTCGGACTATTATTCCTTGCTCATGGGTTTTTTTAACACCAATTCCTCTTATCGTCACATTGGAAGCAATAATTTGAATTCCGTATCGCTTACTACAATCTCCATCAATCCAGACAGCCCCGCTCCCTACCAAAGTTACTGGTTTTGAAATATCAACTTGCTCTTTATAGACTCCAGCATTGACTTGAACCGTATCTCCACTTTGTGCAGATTGGATAGCTGAATTAATACTGCTTCCACTTAATACAGATACGGTCGCAGCAGAAACATTTGAAACAGACAAAAATAGAGAAGATAAAAAGAAACTAAAAATAAAAAGCCGCTTCATAAATATAAACACTAAACTATTTTTATTTAAAAAGTCAAATTATGTAACTTCAGCTTTTAATAATCTCTTCATTTTCTTTGCTAGGCAGCGTGTGGTAATTTATTTTGTGGAGTAAATGGATTGGGAATACATATTTTGCCAGCGGAGGTATCACCGAGCCCTGCATAAAGATCAACAGTCCCATCACCATTATCCTTTAGTCCTCCCGGGTAAATAATGTTAACTTCATCAGGCCGTTTATTGGGAACAGATGGGAAGTCATCTCTTGTAGCAATAATATGCATGTTTGTCGCTACCCGTGTCTCGGGATCCATGGTAAAAATCCCTGCATAGTAATTCTTTCCACCTGCGTCATCTAATTTTGCGATATGACATAAAATACCCAGTTGTCTGTCCGCAAGTACATGCGCTTCATTTGCTCCGCCCCATTCGCCATTGGTAAAGTGTAAACTAATGCGCTTTGCCTGGGTAATAGTAGCAGGTGATAAGTATTCAAGCGTGTCAATTTCCGTATAGCAAATTTGACCTTTAGCATAGTTTATGCCATTGACAACTCCTTGGGGTCTAGTAAAGACACCAATTTTCCCGTCAGGCAGCTCGACAAGCCGGATGCCTTTCATATGTTCTGGTCCTACAGCAAATCTTTCTAATGTGCTAAGTGTCCTTCCTTTATAAAATTCCATTTGGTACCCAATTCCTCCAGTTGCTAAGGGATATGTTTTAACACCACCAAGCACGAGATCATAAGCGATTCTTGTTATAGTCGGATCTTGGAGAGTAAATGTAGGCATTTCTGGATCTTCAACCCACACGTCGTGCTTTGATCTAAAAAATTTCGTTGTGGTCCTGTGTTCTTTATCCCGCGGTTCTGTTCTTACTGCAATATACATATCGCCGCAATTGGTAAATGGCGCTGAAATATTATAGGCGTCATAAGGGCGATGATATTCATCAAAATCGCCTACCATCAGTCGTAATAATGCTCCTTGGGAGAGCGGTGGTCTTTTCTCATACGCCTTTAACATGGATGGAATATCTCCTGTTAGCGCAGCCTGGCGTGATTCGTGTGGTCTAGATGATAAAGATACTAACGATTCAGTCACCATATAACAGGGATATTTAATGTAAATATTAATTATAATACAAACAAGGGGTAACAGTAATTTAGCCCTTGACGGATTGGTTATATTGTGATAAAGTTAATTTAGTTGAATAGAAAAATTTGGAGGCGTACGGGTACGTATGCTTCCTTTTGTTGACTCTGCCCATGACCGCTTAGCGGGTAAATAGGCCATCTACTAATGTCTATAGTATCAGTTAAATCAGATAATGAGCGTAAATATTGGAGTAAAACATCTGCTTTTGTCCCTGAACTTAATTTAATCAAAATTCAACTTGACTCATATAATTGGTTTTTAAAAACAGGAATTACCGAAGTCCTTGAGGAAATTTCTCCTGTTGAGGATTTTACCGGAAAAAATTGGACCCTGAATCTGGGGTCTTTTTATTTCGGTAAACCTAAATATACCTCTGGGGAGGCCAGAGAAAAAGGTGTTACCTTTGACGCACCCTTAAAGATTGAAGCTACTTTGATTAATAAACAAACAGGTCAAAGATACAAACAAGATGTTTTTTTGGGTGATATTCCCCAAATGACTGATAAAGGCACTTTTATCATTAATGGAGTAGAACGGGTGATTATTAATCAGTTAGTCCGTTCTCCCGGAGTATTTTTTCAAGCTTCCGATGATCCGATTACCGGCAAAAGGTTATTTTCCGCAGAAATTCGTCCCTACCGAGGATCATGGCTGGAGTTTTCCATATCCAGAACAGGAGTCTTGACTGTGAAGATTGACAGAAAAAGAAAGTTTGCAGCAACTACCTTACTTCGTGCTTTAGGCTATTCAGATAATGAAACTATTCTGGCTCAATTTGGAGATATTGACAATGAGGAAAAGTATATTGAGGCAACATTAAGTAAAGATTCGACTACCAATACAGAGGAGGCATTGCTGGAAATTTTTAGAAAAATGCGCCCTGGTGACCCGGTAGTTTTGGATAATGCCAAAAGCCTATTGGAAGGGATGTTTTTTAACGGACGGCGTTACAATTTAACCAAGGTAGGTAGGTTTAAGATTAATAAAAGGTTAAACCTTAATTTGCCGAATTTAGCCGAAAATTGGATTCTGACTAACACTGATATTATTGCTACTTTAAAATACTTAATTAAATTAAGCGGTGGAGAAGGCAGGTTGGATGATATTGATCATCTGGCCAACAGGCGTGTTAGGTGCGCGGGAGAATTGGTTCAGCAAAATGCTTTCAGAATTGGGGTGCTGAGACTTGAGCGGATTATTAAAGAAAGGATGAGTTTAACAGCTGTTGACCAGGAAGTTTCACCGGGCGGCTTGATCAATGCCAAACCTGTGATTGCTGCCATTAATGAATTCTTTCGTTCATCGCAATTGTCCTCAATTTTGGATCAGGTTAATCCTTTGTCAGAATTGGATCATTTAAGAAGATTGTCGGTGATGGGAGCAGGAGGCATCACCCGTGATAGAGCCTCATTTTCTGTTCGTGATATTAATCATTCACAATACGGCAGGATTGATCCTATTAGATCACCTGAAGGTCAAAATATAGGACTGGTTACCTATTTGGCTCTTTATGCCCGCATTAATGAATATGGGTTTTTGGAAACACCCTATAGAAAGGTAGTAACGCTAAAAGGAAAGCCGAAAGTGACGGATGAGATAGTATACTTATCAGCTGATGACGAAGAGGATTATCATATTACTGAGGCAACAGCCATATTGGATGATAAAGGATATATTTTGGGTGAACGCATACCAATCCGCCACAAAGGAAATTTTTTTGAAGGATTATCTAAGGAAGTTTCGCTGATTGATATTTCTCCCCAGCAAATCTTTGGTATATCTGCTTCTTTGATCCCTTTTTTGGCAAATGATGATGCTAACCGGGCTTTGATGGGCACTCAAATGCAATGTCAGGCAGTGCCGCTACTTAAACCATCAGCCCCGATTGTAGGGACAGGCATGGAAAGGATTGTGGCAGACAATATGGGTAGAGTTGTGCGGGCAAGTGAAGATGGGGTAATCAAATACGCAGATGGGAAAAAAGTGGTCCTAAAAACTAACAAAGAGGAAATTAAATACGAAATCAACAAATTTATTCACTCTCCTCAAGGCACCTGTTATTCACAGAGGCCGGTAGTTGAGGCAGGGATGAGGGTCAAAAAAGGAGATTTATTGATTGACGGTGCTGCTTGTGAAGGAGGAGAATTGGCTTTGGGACAAAACTTGCTGATTGCTTATATGAGTTTTGACGGTTTAGGTTATGAGGATGCTATTGTTATTTCAGATCGTCTGGTAAAAGAGGATGTTTTAACCTCAATTCATATTGAGGAATATGAAGTTGATATGGTGGAAACAAAATTGGGGCCAGAGGAGTTAACCCGCGACATCCCCAATGTTTCCGAAGATGCGCTGGCCAATTTAGATGATCAAGGAATTGTCAGAATTGGGGCAGAAGTTAGGCCAAGTGATATTTTGGTTGGTAAGGTTCAACCAAAGGGGGAGACCGAGTTAACTGCCGAGGAAAGGTTGTTACGGGCTATTTTTGGAGAAAAAGCTAAAGAAGTCAGAGACACCTCTTTGAGAATTCCGCATGGGGAGCGAGGAACAGTGATTGGGGTACAAATTCTTTCCCGAGACGGAGGCGACGAATTAGAAACAGGCACTTTGATGAGAATTAAGGTAAAAGTGGCGCAAATGAGGAAGGTTACCGAAGGTGATAAGTTGGCTGGCAGACATGGCAACAAAGGAGTAATTTCCAAAATTGTTCCTGTTTGTGATATGCCACATTTGGAGGATGGGGAAGCAGTGGATATTATCATCTCCCCCCTATCAGTCTTGTCAAGAATGAATTTAGGGCAACTTTTGGAAACCCATTGGGGTCTAATAGGGGATACATTAGGCTACCGGATAGCTGCTCCTGTTTTTGAAAAGATTATGGAGGAAAAATTGATTGAGGAGTTCAAGAAAGCCAAGTTATCAACTGAAGGTAAAGTCAAGCTGATTGACGGAAGAACAGGTCAGGCATTTGAAAGAAGCATTGTAGTTGGTAAAAATTATATTCTTAAGTTAATCCACATGGTGGAAGAGAAAATTCATGCCCGCTCCACAGGACCATATTCTTTGGTTACCCAGCAGCCATTAGGCGGAAAAGCCCAAATGGGCGGACAAAGACTGGGAGAAATGGAAGTTTGGGCCTTGGAAGCATATGGAGCAGCTTATATTTTACAAGAAATGCTCACCATCAAATCCGATGATGTGGTGGGACGGGCTAAAGCTTTTGAGGCGATTGTTAAAGGGATTGACATTCCCCAAGCTTTGATACCGGAAAGCTTTAAAGTTTTAGTCAAGGAGTTACAAGCTTTGGGACTTTCAGTTGAGACAATTGGAGCAAAGATTGTGCAAGCGCAAGAAGTTGAAGAAAAGGAAGAAGTTATAAAAGAGGTTGTTCAACTTCAGGAAGCTTTGGAGATGAATACTACTGCTCAAAAAGGTGAACTTGAGGCTGAATCCAGTCCGTTTGAGGTAATTGAAGGAGAGTCGAAGGAGGATAAGTAGCTTATGAATGATTTATTAGATTTTGAAAGCTTAAGATTAACAGTGGCTTCGCCTGAACAAGTCCGCAGTTGGTCTTTCGGTGAAGTTACCAAACCGGAAACTATCAATTACCGAACATTAAAGGCTGAAAAAGACGGACTGTTTTCAGAAAATATTTTTGGCCCAACCAAGGATTATGAATGCTACTGCGGTAAATACAAAAGAATTAGATTTAGAGGGGTAATTTGTGATAAATGCGGAGTAGAGGTGACACAATCCAAAGTCAGAAGAGAGAGGATGGGTCATATCAATTTGGCATCTCCGGTTGCTCATTCTTGGTTTGTCAAGGGTGCACCTTCCAAGCTATCGTTAATACTTGATATCTCGCCTAAAAACTTGGAGGCAGTGGTTTACTTTGCTTCATATCTGGTAATTAATATTAATTCAGCTGGTAAAACTGCAGCTTTGGAAAAATTGACCAAAGATTTAGAAGCTAAATTAGCCCAGTCAAAGGATACTCTGGAAAAGAATACCAGAATTTTAGAGAGCCAGTTCAAAAAAGACAGCACTGCTTTAAAGAAAAAACTGGATAAAGAAAAATTCGAATTAGAAGCTCAAGAGCAGGAGTTGAAAATGAGAGCAGAAGTGCAGAAACTAAGAAGTAATCATGCAGTTGAACTTGGTCAGTTAGAAAATATTTACAAAGCAGTTTCGGATCTGGTAAAAAGTGTAACTTTTTTAAAACTGTTATCTGAAGAGGAATATTTGAAACTATCAGAGTATGGGGTATCGGATTTTGTGGGAGTTGGAATGGGAGCGGAAGCACTATTGCAGGTCCTGGAAAAGATAGATTTGGATAAGTTATCGGCAAACCTTCGAGAAGAGGTCAGAAAATCCAGCGGACAAAAACACATTAAAGCCACCAAAAGGCTGCGAATCGCTGAGGGGATGAGGTCAGCTGTAATTTCACCTTCCTGGTTAATCTTGTCAGTCTTGCCTGTTTTACCGCCGGATCTTCGTCCCATGGTTCAACTACCCGGAGGCAGGTTTGCCACCTCTGATTTAAATGATCTTTACAGAAGGGTGATTAATCGCAATAACCGTTTAAACAGGTTGATCAATTTAGGCGCCCCGGAAATAATTTTACGAAACGAAAAGAGAATGCTGCAGGAAGCAGTTGACAGTTTAATTGATACCAATTCCCGTACTTCCAGGCGGGGAGGACCTGTTAGCGCCCATGTTCTTCGTTCTTTATCTGATATGTTGCGCGGCAAACAAGGCAGATTCAGGCAGAACCTTTTAGGTAAAAGAGTTGATTATTCCGGCAGATCTGTAATTGTGGTGGGGCCAAAGCTTAAACTGGATCAGGTAGGGTTGCCAAAAGAGATGGCTTTGGAAATGTTCAAACCTTTTGTTTTGCGTGAGATGATTGCCAGAGGCTTGGCTTCCAATGTTAAAGGCGCCAAGAACGTATTAGAACTAAGGTCGGCTGGGGTTTGGGATATTTTAGAAGAAATTATCACCGGCCATCCAATTTTAATAAACCGAGCTCCAACTTTGCATAGATTGGGTATTCAGGCTTTCTTTCCGGTGTTAGTTGACGGCAATGCCATTCAGATCCATCCTTGTATTTGTGCCGGGTTTAATGCTGATTTTGATGGTGATCAGATGGCGATTCATGTGCCGCTTTCTTCTAAGGCTCAAGATGAAGCTAAAGAGTTGATGATGGCCAAAGAAAATATTTTTGGTCCGGCCAATGCCCAACCAATCACTGTCCCCAATAGAGAAATGGCTTTGGGTTGTTACTACCTTACCGTCTTGGATGAAAGCAAAGATGAAGAACTTAAATTTTTTAGCCAAGAAGAAGATGTTATCAGAGCTTACTCTTTAGGCAAATTAGGTATCCAGCAAAAAATAAAAGTTAGAATCAAAAAAGAGACTATAGAAACTTCAGTAGGCAGGATTCTTTTTAACCAAGTCCTACCCCCCCAGTGGGGATTTATCAATTCAGTTATTAAAGGGTTTACCATTCGCGATATCATCCTTCGGGCCATGGCAACTTTTTCTAAAGAAGAGGTAACTGAATTGATTGACCGTATTAAAGATATTGGTTTTTGGGGAGCCACAATTGCCGGGGTGTCAATTTCAATTTTTGATGCCAAAGTTGTACCTGATAAGCAGAAATATTTGGATTGGGCGGAAGCTGAGATTGAAAAAATAGAGGCTAATGTAGTCAAAGGGTTAATTACCCCCCAGGAAAAATCCCAACTGTCACAGATGGTTTGGATAAAAACCACGGAAGAACTGGCCAATGCTACCTGGGACTTTTTAGAAGCTGACAATCCTATCAGAATGATGGTGGAAGCAGGTGCCAGGGGGAGTAGAGATCAGGCCAAGCAGCTTTCAGCCATGAGAGGGTTATCAACTGATCCGACAGGAAAAATTGTGGAGTTACCCACCAAGTCAAATTACCGTCAGGGTTTGTCTGTTTTTGAATACTTTACATCTGCCCGCGGAGCCAGAAAAGGAGTGGCAGATAAAGCCTTAAAAACTGCTGACGCTGGCTACTTAACCAGAAGATTAGTAGATGTGGCGCACGATGCTATTATCAGAATGGAAGATTGTAAAACTCAAGATGCTTTAGAGTACGGTATAGCAAAAAGTAATTTCAATACTGTCAGAGAAAAACTTCTGGGTAGGATTGTGGCAGAAAATATATTTGAACCCAAGACTAGGAAAGTTTTAGTTAAGGCAGGTACAGTATTAATAGAAGAAAGTATCAGCTTAATCTTAAAAAGCGCAGTAGTAAAAGTATCAGCCCGCTCTCCTTTAACTTGTAAGGCACCATACGGAATTTGTGCTGGTTGTTATGGTTTTGATTTGACTACCCGGGCTATTGTGAAAATCGGTACACCGGTTGGAGTGGTGGCTGCTCAGGCCATTGGTGAGCCTGGAACCCAGTTGACCATGCGTACTTTTCATACCGGCGGGATTGTAGGATTAGATATTACTCAAGGTTTACCACGGGTAGAAGAATTATATGAAGCCAGAACTCCAAAAGTAGTTTCTCCCATGTCTGAAATTGCCGGAAAAGTTTCCATAATTGAAACTGAAAATGCGGGTATAAGAGTTCGGGTCAGAGCTACTCAAAAACCTCATGATGAAAGAGAATACATTATCCCAGCCACCTCTACGTTACTGGTGGAGGATGGGTCTTTAATTGACGCCGGTACAATTTTGGCATCAGGTCATGTGGATGTTAAAGAAATATTGAGAATTCAAGGTTTGAGTGCAGCCCAGCGTTATATAGTTGATGAAGCCAGGGCTGTTTATGAGTCTCAAGGCGTGCCGATTAATGAAAAGCATTTTGAGGTGATTGTGAGAAAAATGTCAGATAAAGTCAGGGTGGAATCCCAAGGTGATACCAATCTTTTGCCAGGTGAGATTATTGACGAATTAAGGTTTGAGGAAGAAAACAAAAGGGTGTTAGCAGGAGGAGGCGAGCCGGCCACAGCAGAAATGATCATACTGGGAATTACCAGAGCTTCTTTACAAACAGAGAGTTTCCTTTCTGCTGCTTCATTTCAGGAAACTACCTCGGTTCTGTCAGACGCGGCAATTGCCGGAAAGCTTGATAAGCTGATTGGGCTTAAAGAAAATGTTATAATTGGTCGCTTGATACCAACTAGTTTGGAGCGGGCTAAAATTGAATTATAAACGATAGAACTTATGCCAACTATTAATCAATTAATTAGAAAAGGTAGAAAAAAGATGGTGAGAAAAATTAAAGCTACAGCTTTGCGACGTGGCTTTAATGCCAAAGACAGGCGTTACAGCCAAAATTTTAATCCGCAAAAGCGGGGGGTGGTGACTTTGGTCAAAACTATGACCCCCAAAAAACCGAATTCAGCTTTAAGAAAAGTAGCCAGAGTTAGGTTATCCAACCGGACAGAGGTGACAGCCTACATTCAGGGGGAAGGACATTCTTTAGCAGAACATGCCATTGTTTTAGTCCGTGGCGGCAGGGTTCAAGATTTACCGGGAGTAAAATACCATTTGATCAGAGGTAAACTGGATTTAGGGGGTGTGGTTGGCAGAAAACGCGGCAGATCCAAATATGGAACAAAAAAGGGTGTTGGTGGAATTGCTCCAAGAGCTGCAGTGCCCCAACCAGCACCAGCAGCAGTCTAATATGAGGAGGATTTAAAAACGTGAGAAGTAAAAAGGCCGAAAAAAGATTATTACCACCAGATCCTATCTATGGATCCAGGCTGGTAAGCAGATTTATTAATAAAATTATGGCTTCAGGTAAAAAAAGTGTGGCTCAAAGTTTGGTTTATCAGGCACTCATAAATATCAAAGACCGAACCAAGCAAGATCCAGTAGCTTTATTTGAAAAAGCCATCCAAAATGTAGCTCCAAAAATGGAAGTTAGGCCCAGAAGAGTAGGAGGAGCTTCATATCAAGTGCCTGTGGAAGTCAGAGGTGACAGAAAAGAAGCTTTAGCTATCAGGTGGATTCTTACTGGGGCAAAATCTAAACCAAACAAGCAGTACCATAGTTTCTCTGAAAAATTAGCAGTAGAATTGTTGGATGCTGCCAATAATACTGGGGTGGCTATTAAAAAGAAAGAGGATATTCAAAAACAAGCAGCTGCTAACAGGGCTTTTTCTCACTTCAGGTGGTAAATAACACTTTCCTTTCAAATAGCGATAAGGCATTTTCTTGACTGAGGTGATAATATAAGTATATGTCTGTAGAAGATAAAGATATTAATCATTTGAAATACTTAGTAGGGGGGAGTTTTAGTGCACCTGGCGCTATAGATAGATTAGCAGCTCTGGTAAGAAATCCAGATCCAGATTTATTACCCATTATGACTCGGAAGTTAACGAGAAGGCAGGATATGGATTCTCTAGAAAGGGGATTTAGAGGAAGAAAAAGGTTCTAGGTTATTTGACTTTTAGGATCAGATTATTTAATATCTACAATGTGCCTCCCGGAGCTTGAGGGAGGTTTTTTACGTTTTTACTGAAAGCAAAAAGGTAAGGTTCTGCGAGTGCGTGATACAATCTTTAAAATCACAACACGAAGCAGGTCCTTAATAAAATGGATAAAAAATTGAGACAAGAAAAAATCAAAATGTGGAAAGATAATTTAATTCAACTGGAAAAGGAGTTGGTTATAATTGCCGAAAAAAAAGGCGCTGCTGCAGCTGAAGGGGATCTTTCCGAGAATGCTGCTTATACCATGGCAGTTGAAGATGCTGAGACTACCAGGGTGAGAATTAATGAGGTGAAAAAGATTATTCGGGATTTGGAGAAAGGAGATAATTAGAGAAATGGCCGTAACCAAAACTAAACGTGATTTTCCACTAGACAGGATTAGAAACATTGGCATTATTGCCCATATTGACGCTGGTAAAACAACCACTACCGAAAGAATATTATTCTACACAGGTAGAACCTACAAAATAGGGGATATTGATGAAGGTACTACCACCACAGATTGGATGGAGCAGGAAAAAGAAAGGGGTATTACCATTGTTTCTGCAGCCATTACCACTTTTTGGACAGTAAAAAGAAATGAAGGCTTGTTTAAGGATTTGGAAACCAGAATTAATTTAATTGATACCCCCGGCCATGTTGATTTTACCGCAGAAGTAGAAAGGTCTTTAAGGGTTTTGGATGGAGGAGTAATTGTATTAGATTCCTCCTCAGGAGTTCAGTCTCAAACAGAAACTGTTTGGAGACAAGCTAATAAATATAATGTTCCCTTGATTGCTTTTGCTAATAAAATGGATGTGGTGGGAGCGGATTTCCATGGAACAATACAGTCAGCAAGAGATAGGCTTGGGGCTAATGCTTTAGCTTATAACCTACCAATTGGCAAGGAAAATGATTTCCGCGGAGTGGTGGACCTTATAACTAAAAAAGCTTATATTTGGCAGGGAGATCCCTCGGCTACTATCGGGATAAGTGAGACTGGAGCTAAGTTTGTAGAGGCGGAAATTCCTCAAGATATGGCAGCAGATGTGGAAAAATACCGGGAAAAATTGGTGGAGGAAATTTCCGGCACAGATGATTTGTTAATGGAAAAATACTTAGGTCAAGAGCAAATAAGCATAGAAGAACTCAAGAAAGCTTTAAGAAAAGCGGTGATTAATAATAAAATTGTGCCGGTTTTGGCAGGGTCATCATTGCGGAATAAAGGTGTGCAACCAATGCTGGACTCTGTGGTGGAATATTTGCCCTCACCCCAAGACATTACTTCTGTTTCCGCAATAGATCCGGAAACCGGAGAAGATGTAGAAAGAAAAGCAAATCCCCAAGCTCCTTTATCTGCTTTAGCATTTAAAATTCAGGTCGATCCTCATGTAGGAAAACTGACTTATGTCAGGATTTATTCCGGTACCTTAAAGTCAGGTTCATATGTTTACAACTCTACCAAGCAGATTAAAGAGCGGGTGGGCAGATTGCTTTTAATGCACGCCAATGAACGGGAAGAAATTGAAACTGCTTTGTCTGGAGAAATCGTGGCAGCTGTAGGGTTGAAAGATACAGTCACTGGCAATACCCTTTGTGACGATAGCGCCCCTATTATTTTGGAATCAATCTCATTTCCGGATCCGGTAATTTCTTTGGCAATTGAACCGAAAACCAAGTCCGACCAAGAAAAATTGGGTTATTGCTTGCAAAGACTCTCTGAGGAAGATCCAACTTTCAGGGTTAAGTCTGATCTGGAAACGGGACAGACTATTATTGCCGGCATGGGTGAGTTGCAGCTGGAAATCTTGGTAGAGAGGATGCGCCGGGAGTTTAAGGTAGATGCCAATGTAGGTCAACCACAAGTTGCTTATAAAGAAACTATCACCAAACAAGCCATAGGAGAGGGTAAATATATCAGGCAGACCGGAGGTAGAGGTCAATACGGTCATTGTTTGCTTAGAATTGAGCCTCTGCCTAGGGGACAAGGCAGGGAATTTGTCTCAGAAGTGGTGGGAGGGGCTATACCCAGAGAATTTATCCCTCCTATTGAAAAAGGAGTGATTGAAAAAGAAGACACAGGTATTTTAGCAGGATATCCCCTGACTGATATAAAAGTGACTGTATATGATGGGTCATTTCATGATGTTGATTCATCTGAGATTGCTTTTAAAATTGCCGCTTCCTTAGGATTATCTGAAGCTTGTAAAAAAGCAGACATGATTTTGCTTGAGCCAATCATGAAAGTAGAGGTGACTACCCCGGAGGAGTTTTTGGGGGAGATTATTGGTGATTTATCTTCTAAAAGAGCTCAAATATTGTCTTCGGAGAGCAGGGGTAATGCCAGGGTGGTTTTGGCTTTGGTGCCTTTGGCCCAGATGCATGGGTATGCCACAGCTATCAGAAGTATGTCCCAAGGTCGGGCCACATATTACATGGAAGCAGACCATTATGAACCTGTTCCTGCAAACATTACCCAAAAAATTGTGGAATCCTCAGGATTTACAGGTAGGGTTGAACATTAATTTGACAATTCCGGATTGTTAAGGAGTTTGGGGAACTTTTGCAGAGATTTTTCTCCTGAGTGTATGTTGACCTGGTCCATTTTCAGCTGGCTGATAAAATAAGGCTCCCTTAGCTAACTGAGGAAAGACTTCACGGGGATCTAGATAGAATCCTTTATTGCCTGCAAATCCCCCAACAATTTCTGAGTTAGTATCTATATCTGCGCTTCTTAGTTGCCAGTTGCTTTTAGAAGGAGTTTTCTGTTCTACTGTCATAGTGATGGGATGTTAGCAAAATGTTGAGGTAAATTCAAGAATACTCTTTACACAGCAGATATAATATTTTCTGAAATTATGGAAAGATTAAAGGTGGCCATTTTGCCTGCCGGCGGAGCATTTGGTACAGCTATGTCAATACCTATTTCTGCTAACGGTCACGAAGTTACGCTTGTCTTTAGAGACGAAGATAAGGCTCAGATGTTTGGAGCGACCCGTCAGATTGGACGACTACCAGGAGTTATTTTTCCAGAAAGTATCGGATTTATTTCTGATACAGCAGAAGCTGTTAAAGATGCTGATTTATTGGTTTTAGCAACTCCTGCCCGTTATCTCGCAAGTTATTATCTTGAACAAATACAACCAAATATTGGGGAGGATACAATAATTTTATGTTCAACCAAAGGATTAGTTGAGGTAGATGGTCAATATCTAAGACCTTCAGAAGTTATTTCACACTTTGATCCGAAAGCAGCCCAACGAACAGCTATTTTGTCTGGACCTAATTTTGCCAAAGAGATTGCTCAAAGTTTACCTTTTATGACAGTGATAGCATCACAAAATCCATCTTTGGCAGAAAAAATGGTAGATATATTTAATTTAACTTCTCAAATTAGAATTTATCCCAGTGATGATTTGGCAGGAGTTGAATTTGGAGGAGCATTTAAAAACACCATTGCAATTGCAGCAGGGGTCAGTGATGGCCGTCAATATGGAGAAAATGCCAGAACTGGCTTAATAAGTAGAGGGAAAGCTGAAATAGCCCGTTTGGTGCAGGCTTTGGGAGGAAGAAGAGAAACAGTAACAGAAGGATTGGTTGGAGCAGATTTGTGGATGAGCTGTACCAGTAATCAAAGTAGAAACCATAAGTTTGGGAAAAAGATAGGCAGAGGTGAAGATCCTCAAGAGCTTTTACAATCCCAAACAGTTGAAGGGTACTATACAGCTAGAATAGCTTTTAAACTGGCAAGAAGACATAGGATTGAAACGCCGATCATAGATGCTGTTTACGAAGTGCTTTATAATGGAGTTACAGTAGATGAGGCAATCAGACAGCTTCAGGAGAGAAAGCCTGTTTATGAAGATGGCAGGCCGCTTATAAGAAGTTTAGTTAGTAGTGATTTTTAGAATAAACTGATAATCAAAAATAAACAGATAAGCTGACATTAAACAAAATCCAAAGATTAAAAACCAGGATCCTTTTAGAATAAATTTCTTACCCGGATTACCCAGTAAAGTTAAGCAAAACCCGATACAAATCAAAAGATAAGCTAAAATAATAAGATGAAAGGGAACCACTAGAGATAAAATTATCAATATGGCTGCACAATAAACAGCAGTCAGTCTTCTGCCCAAAAATACCGAAGTGGTATTATAGTCTAGATTTTTATCTACTTCATAATCTGCCAAGGTTGATAATGCATGAGCAGCTATAAAACCTAAAAAAATTATCCATACAATCAAAGGCAGCTTAAAAATATCTATTTGGCCTTTCTGGCTAAACCCCAATAAATAAACTAACAACATCCCGACTGCATTAATCAAAGAATCTAAAAAGGGTCGTCCCTTAAGTCTTAAAGGTTTAAATGAATAAGCATAAGCCAGCAGTGGAACAATCAAAATTAATATAGCTGCCAGGAAGTTGTTTAATAGGAAAAAAGTTACGGCAAAGCTAATAGTGATAATTGATACAGACCATAGTAAAAAAGGGATGTCGGATTTTTTGAGTATATTTCCCTGCCAACCCCCTTTTCTTGGATTGTTAATATCAGACTTTCTGTCTGCGATGTCATTGATACTAAAAATCGTTATCCCCAAAGGCATTGTAACGTAAAATAAACTTAGGAAAGCATTAACATTCCAAATGCCTGAAGTTACTATTCCCAAAAGGCAGATAAAAAAATAGACACTCCAAAACACTGGCCTGCTGGTTAAAAGTAACAGCTTTAGTTTACCCACCCTTTAATTGTAAGAGTAGGATAAATTAAAGTAAATAATTTAACTATTGCATTTTTATCTTAACTGAGGTATATTTCTAATATTCCAGCTTAGAAAAAGCTGGATTTTAAACGCTTATCATGGCAGACGTAAAAAAATTTGATAGAAGCAAACCACACGTTAATGTCGGCACCATGGGTCATGTTGACCATGGTAAAACTACTTTAACTGCAGCAATTACCAAGGTCTTAGCGGCAAAAGGTTTGGCTGAAGCCCGTTCAGTTGACCAGATTGACAATGCGCCGGAAGAAAAAGCCCGCGGCATTACCATCAATATTTCCCATCAGGAATATGAAACAGAAAAAAGACATTATGCCCATATTGATATGCCCGGTCACGCGGACTACATCAAAAATATGATTACCGGCGCTGCTCAAACTGACGGAGCAATACTGGTAGTTTCCGCCCCTGACGGACCAATGCCCCAAACCAGAGAACATTTGTTACTTGCCCGTCAGGTAGGAGTTCCTGCTATTGTAGTTTATCTTAATAAAGTGGATATGGTGGATGACCCTGAACTTTTGGATTTGGTGGAAGAGGAAGTGCGGGATCTTTTGAAAAAATATGAATATGATCCACAGTCTCCGATTATTCGCGGATCAGCAAAGAAAGCATTAGAAGGTGATAGTGAGGCTGTTAAATCAATTGAAGAATTAATGAGTAAAGTTGATGAGTGGATTCCTACTCCTGTCCGAGATATTGATAAACCATTTTTGATGGCCGTTGAGGATGTTTTCTCCATCAAAGGTCGAGGAACAGTAGTCACCGGTAGAATTGAAAGAGGCAAGGTTAAGGTTAATGAGGAAATTGAGATTGTGGGGATCAGACCGACTAAAAAGAGCGTGGTAACAGGCATTGAAATGTTTCATAAACTATTGGATGAGGGACAAGCAGGGGATAATGCTGGAATACTCCTTCGGGGTATTGAAAAAGATGATGTGGAAAGGGGACAAGTTTTGGCAAAGCCCGGATCCATTACCCCCCATAGCGAATTTGAAGCAGAAGTTTATGTTTTATCTAAAGAAGAAGGGGGAAGGCATACTCCCTTTTTCAAAGGCTACAGACCGCAATTTTATATTAGAACTACTGATGTGACCGGGGAAGTAGAATTGCCCCAAGGGGTGGAAATGGCTATACCGGGAGATACAGTCAAAGTTACCGGAAAATTGATTACTCCGGTGGCTATGGAAGAAGGTTTAAGGTTTGCTGTCAGAGAGGGTGGGAAAACCGTGGGAGCTGGAGTTATCACCAAGATTATTGCTTAGAGTTTAAAATAAGCTATAATCGCACATTGAAAGGACTATATTGCCAAGAGGACGCATTCGTGTAAAACTGAAAAGTTACGATCATCGGGTATTGGATAATACTTGTGAATCCCTTTTGGATACAGCCCTTCGGACTGGTGCTAAAATTGTCGGTCCCATTCCTCTTCCTACCAAATTTGAACGTATCACTGTTTTAACTTCACCTCATACAGATAAAGATTCCAGAGAAGCTTTTGAGATAAGAACCCACAAAAGAGTTATAGATATTATTGAACCGACTCAAAAAACCATTGATTCCTTAATGCATCTTGAAATTCCAGCTGGAGTTGATATAGAAGTTAAGATGTAGTCGCTTGGGTTTATATATACCTTGCATTTAGCTTCGGGCTTTGTTACAATTCTTCTGTAATTTCAGTAAATTGTGCGTCCTGAGCACTTCGATTTCACTGGTGTGAAGGATACGACAATTGAAGCACAAGATACTGAGTGAGATCCTGAGCATAGTCGGAAGGACTCACTCTTTTTAATGTCTAAATAATATCTAAATAATATCTATGATAAACAGTTTGTTAGGAACAAAAAAAAGAATGACTTCAACTTATGATTCCCGGGGAAGAAGGGTAGGTGCTACTGTAGTAGAAATGCAGCCAAATTTTATTACCCAAATTAAGACAACCGGCAGTAAAGACGGCTACAATGCAGTACAAATTGGGTACGGGACTAAAAAAAGTGTTAAAAAACCCCAGCTTGGGCATACAAAAAAAGCAGGACTTGATACAAAAATTAGATGGTTTAAAGAAGTAAGAATTATTGAACAAAATCCCTCGATTACGCTCGGGATCTTGCGACCTGGAACAGGAATTAAACTGGACCAGGTTTTTTCAATCGGTGATGCGGTTAAAGTTACCGGTATCTCCAAAGGCAAAGGTTTCCAAGGTGGAGTAAGACGCCACGGTTTCCATGGTGGACCTAAAACTCACGGGCAATCTGACAGACACAGAGCACCTGGAGCAATTGGTTCAGGCACTACCCCGGGCAGGGTTTATAAGGGTAAAAAAATGGCCGGCCATATGGGTGATGTTTCTGTCAGTGTGAAAAATTTGGAAATAGTAGATTTAGACAAGAGCAAAAATTTATTAGTGGTGAAAGGGGCTGTTCCCGGCGCAAGCAATAGTTTGGTGATTATAACAAAGTTAGGCACAGTTAAAGGTTATACTCCCCCACCTGAAGAGAAATTATCTGAGGAAGATATTCAGAAAGACTCGGAAAACTCAGAAAAACAGAAAGCCGGAGATTTAGAAAAACCAGAGAGTCAAACTTCTGGAACTACGGAGGTAAAAGAAGATGCCCAGGGTTAAAAAAGAAACACCGGTTCAGAAATTCTCTATTACGTCATTGCGAATGAAAGCGAAGTCACGTATTAGGAAGCCTGCGGTTTCTCGCAATGATAAATTAAGTGTACCAATTTATTCTCTAGCTGGACGCTCTGGGGGAACATTGAGTTTGTCAAAAGAGATCTTTGGCCAAAAGGTAAATAAAAAATTACTGGCTCAAGCTGTCAGGGTTTATTTAACTAACAGAAAGAGTTTGTTGGCATCCACTAAAACCAGAGGAGAGGTAGAAGGTTCCACTGCCAAAATCTACAGACAAAAAGGTACTGGCAGAGCCAGACATGGATCAATTAGGGCACCAATTTTTGTGGGGGGGGGAATAGTTTTTGGTCCAAAAGCTAGAAAAGTAAGACTTGATCTGCCAAAAAAGATGAGAAAAGCAGCTTTAATTTCTGCTCTGTCTGCTAAGACGGAAGATCAGTCTATTTTAGGATTATCAGGTTTAGATAAGTTATCAGGTAAAACCAAAGAAATAGCTAAGTTAATGTCATCACTCAGAAAGAAAAAACAAATAAGTACATTAATTATCACAACAGACAAAATGGATAACGTAGTCCGAGGAACAAGAAATATTCCAAATATTAGAGTTTTGCCAGTAAATCTTGTCAATGTTTATGAAGTTTTAAGATATAAATTGCTTTTAATAAGCAAAGAAGCAGCGGAAAAATTGGGTCAATTACAGAAGGAGAAAAAGAATGGTAATACTTAAACGTCCTATTATCACTGAGAAATCAATGAAGCTTGCCCAAAATAATTTTTATACTTTTGAAGTAGATAAGGTAGTAACTAAATCGATGGTAGCCAAAGCAGTAACGGAAAAGTTTAATGTTAAAGTTTTGAAAGTAAAAACCATCAATGTTAAGAGTCAGACTAAATCGCAAAAAAGGGTCAGGAAGCTTTATCAAACAAAAGGCCTTAAAAAGGCGATAGTGCAAGTGGAAAAAGGGGCAAAGATTGCCCTTTTTGAAACCCCGAAAACAGAAGAAGTAACCGTGACAACTGCAGAAGGTGAACCAATCAAGCTAAAAGAGAAAAAAGATTTCTTAGGCAGAATAAAAGTTAAGGTGGAAAAGTCAGCTGTGGGAGCAGCTCCAACCACCCAAAGGAAGGTGATTCCGACGTAAGGAGGAATCCTCCTGAGCAACTCATTAAAGAGTGCGAAGGATTTCGCTATGAAAACAGAAAACGCAAAAAAACTAAGAACATTACTTAAAAAACACTCCGGCAGATCTGCTGGTGGCATGGTGACAGTCAGAAGTCAGGGTGGAAGGCACAAAAGATATTATAGGCATATTGATTTTGCCAGAAATAAATTTGGAGTCTTAGGTGAGGTGGTAGCCCTGGAGTATGATCCTAACAGAAATGTTGATATTGCCTTGATTAAATATGAAGATGGTGAATATCATTACATACTGGCTCCCAAAGGGTTAAATTTAGGGGACAAAGTTATCTCTGATGAGAAAGTAGAACTTAAAGTAGGAAATGCCATGAAATTAAAAAATATTACAATTGGGTCTTTAGTTCATAATGTAGAGCTTACTGCAGGTAGAGGTGGACAAATAGGCAGAAGTGCTGGAGTGGGATTGCAGCTTTTGGCAAAGGAAGGTACTTTTGCCAATTTGAAAATGCCTTCAGGCGAGACCAGGTTAATACCTTTGGAATCAATGGCCACAATTGGCTCTTTAGGTAATGAGGATATGAAGCAGCAGGTATTAGGAAAAGCAGGTAAGTCCCGCCACATGGGAATTAAACCGACTGTCCGCGGTGTGGCTCAGGATCCTGATTCGCACCCACATGGCGGGGGAGAGGGCCGCTCTGGCATAGGCAGGAAAAGACCGATGACCAAATACGGTAGAAGCGCTGTTGGCAAGAGAAGACAAAAAAACAAATATTCGAATAGATACATAATATCACAAAGGAAAGGATGATATGAGTAGAAGTATTAAAAAGGGAATATATATAGATCAAAAGTTAATGCAAAAAGTGCAAAAGATAAAAAGTGGAGGATCTAAAACTCCAATTAAAACTTGGGCCAGAGGTAGTCAAATCCCACCGGAGTTTGTTGGTCTAACTTTTTTGGTTCACCAGGGCAAAAATTTTGTGACTGTTTTTGTGACAGAGTCAATGGTAGGACACAGATTAGGCGAATTTGCGCCGACCAGAGTTTTTCGCGGTCATGGAAAGGTGACTGAAAAATCAACGTCAAAAACGTAAGGACCTTTGGACTGAAAACATATGGAAGTACAGACAATACAAAGATATATACACACAAGTCCTCGTAAGCTGAGGTTGGTATCTGATATGGTGAGAAAAATGGAACCTGAGAAAGTGTTGGATATTTTAAGGGTTACACCAAAAAGCGCTGCCAAAGTTTTAGCTGGAGCAATTAAGACAGTTTTGGCAAATGCCAAACAACAGGGAATGGATACAAGCAAAATTACATTCAAATTACTGGAAATAAACGAAAGCATGAAAATGCGCCGCCTAAGAGCAGGAACCAGAGGAAGAGCAAAGCAATATAAAAGAAGGATGAGCCATATTAAAATAATTCTGACAGATGATTTAAATCTCAAACCTCAAAATTCAAAACTTAAAAAAAGAAAAGGAGGTAAACAGATTGAGGTCGTAATGGACAATTCGGCTGAAAGTGCCAAATAACA
This sequence comes from Candidatus Daviesbacteria bacterium, assembly GCA_016198275.1. Taxonomy (GTDB): domain Bacteria; phylum Patescibacteriota; class Microgenomatia; order Daviesbacterales; family UBA10151; genus JACQIX01. The sequence goes on from JACQIX010000010.1 coordinate 44,999, forward strand.
GTCTAAAGATACGTACCTAATTTGTCCAAAAATATGGGTCAAAAGATTCATCCGGTTGGTTTTAGATTAGGATTAGGTGCAAGTTGGAAATCCCGCTGGTTTGCCAGTGGTTTGAAATATCAACAATATGTTAGGCAAGATATTAAAATCAGAGATCTGTTGATGAAGAAACTTAAATCTGCAGGTATCCATTCTGTGGAGATTGAAAGGGCTGTCAATAAGCTTAAAGTCATAATTTTCGTTTCCCGGCCCGGAGTTTTAATTGGCAGAGGAGGCAGCGGTTTATCGGAGATAAAGAAATTCTTGATAAGTCAGCTGAAAATTAAAGAAAACAGCCTAGAGGTTGTGCCGATGGAATTAAGATCGGCAGATTTGTCAGCATATCTGGTTGCTCAATCTGTAGCCGAACAACTCTACCGCAGGTTGCCTGCCCAAAGGGTGATGAATCAGGTAATTGACCGGGTGATGAGAGCAGGGGCAAAAGGGGTAAGAGTTGTTTTATCAGGTAGGATTGGCGGAGCAGAAATTGCCAGGCGGGAGTGGAAGGCTCAGGGAAGTATGCCCTTACATACTTTAAGGGCTGATATTGACTTTGCCATTTACCCGGCCTTAACAAAATCCGGATTTGTGGGAGTAAAAGTGTGGATAAATAAAGGGGAAGTTAAAATATAAAAGGAGATTATGGCTTTGTTACAACCAAAAAGAACTAAATATAGAAAAACTTTTAAAGGTAATAGGGGCGGAATTGCCACCAGAGGGAATAGTTTGGATTTTGGAACATTCGGCTTAAAAGCTATTGAAGCTGGATGGCTTTCAGCCAGACAGCTTGAGGCAGCACGTCGGGCTATGGCCCATTTTACCCAAAGAGGTGGGCGGATTTGGCTAAGAGTTTTTCCGGATAAGCCGGTGACTAAGCATCCGGCAGAATCAAGAATGGGTTTTGGTAAAGGCGATGTGGAAGGTTATGTGGTTGTTGTCAAGCCGGGACAATTAATCTTTGAAATGGGAGCTATCACCAAAGATATTGCCAAAGAAGCGCTCAGGTTAGCAGCACATAAATTACCTCTTAGCACGAGGTTTGTGGAAAAGTAGATTTATGATAAAACTATGAAAAGAAATGAAATGGTGCAGATTAAAGGATTGAATATTAATAAGTTAAAAGATAAAGCTAAGTCTTTAAAAATGGAGATTTACAATCTGACTTTAGACAGTAAAATGAAGAAATTAAAAGATGTAAAACTAATTTCAAAAAGGAAAAAAGATTTGGCACAAGTTTTAACTATCCTCAGACAAAAAGAATTACTTGGAGAATTAGAATCTAAAGTTGAGAGAGGAGGTAAGTCGCTTAAGTGACTTAAGTTGCTTATGGTCGGAAGAGTTATTTCAACAAAAATGAAAAGTACGGCTACTGTTTTAGTGGAAAGAGTAGCCATGCACCCTTTGTATAAAAAGACTTATGTCCAAAGTAAAAAATATTTAGCTCACGACCTAATCGGAGTTAAAGATGGCGATTTGGTAGATATCATAAACTGTAAGCCTATTTCTAGGAAAAAAAACTGGCAAATAGTTAAAGTAGTGGGTAAGAATTTAGCGGAAATTACGGAGGAAAAGTTGAAGAAAGAGGCAGAAAAGGTAATTTTGGAAGTAATGCCGGAAGACAGATCGGAAAATTCTGAAAACTTAGATAGTCAGAATATCGGAATATCTGATAATCAGACAAACCGGAATTCTGATGTATCTGGTGCTCCGAGTAATTCTGAGATTTCTGGAAAGAAGAAATCTAGAAAAAAGAAAGAGGCAAAATAATGGTTCAGCATAGAACAAGATTGACAGTTGCAGATAATAGCGGAGCCAAAATTATCCAGGTGATTCAACCATTGGGCGGTACAGGTAAAAGAAAGGCCATAGTTGGACAAATAGTAGTCGGCGTGGTTAAAGGAGCAGACCCTAATGGGGCTGTAAAAAATCATGAGATAGTTAAAACAGTGATTGTCAGATGTAAAAAGGAAATTCGGCGTGATGATGGTAGTTATATTAAATTTGACGACAATGCCGGAGTAATTGTTGATAATGAGGGAAATTTGAAAGCGACGCGTATCTTCGGACCGATTGCCAGAGAAGTTAGAGATGCAGGATACACAAAAATTGTATCGTTAGCACAGGAAGTATGGTAAAGGAGGTTAATAAAAATGAAAGTTAAGAAAGGTGATAAAGTTAGAGTACTTTTAGGAAAAGATCGGGGGAAAGAGGGCAAGGTTGAGCATGTATTAGCAAAAGCTAGGAAGGTTTTTGTGAGTGGGGTTAATCTTTATAAAAGACATATTAGAAAAATGCAGAATATAGAAGGTGGGATAATTGATATTCCCAAACCGCTTGATGTTTCTAATGTTGGTTTGATTTGTCCAAATTGTAATAAATTGACAAGGGTAGGTTATAAAAAGATAGGAAAAGATAAAATCAGGATTTGTAAAAAATGCCAGAAAGAGGTTAAAGGACTTAAGTAACTTATGAATAGGTTAAAAGATAAGTATATAAATGAAGTGCAAGAGAAGTTAAAAAAAGAGCTTGGTTTAAAAAATGCCCTAGGAGTACCTTACTTGAGCAAAATAGTTATCAGTATTGGGTTGGGGGAAGCCAAGGATAACAATGGGGTAATAGAAAAAGTTAAATCTTATTTTGCCTCTCTTTCAGGGCAATCACCGGTCGCTACCTATGCCAAAAGATCCATTGCCTCATTTAAGGTATCTAAAGGTCAACCTATTGGTGTGATGGTTACTTTAAGGGGAGATAAAATGTACGCTTTTTTAGATAAACTGATTAGTATTGTTTTGCCGAAGGTGAGAGATTTTAAAGGGATATCAGATACTTCTTTTGATGGCTTGGGGAATTTAAATATCGGATTAAAAGAACAGACTATTTTTCCAGAGGTTGATTACAAATTGATTGACAAAATTAGAGGTTTAGCAGTAACAATTATCACTACTGCCAAAACTAAAGAAGAAGGTAGAAAACTATTAGAATATTTGGGAATGCCCTTTAAAAAAAGCTAGCCCAAAAAAATTATATGGCCAAAGTTAGTAACATTGTAAAAACCAATTTTAAATATAAAGTAAGAGAGAGAAATCGCTGCATGCGATGTGGCAGATCCCGTGCAGTTTTGCGAAAATTCGGACTTTGCAGACTTTGTTTTAGAGAATTAGCTCACTTGGGGTTGCTTCCCGGAGTGAAGAAAGCGAGTTGGTAGTATGAGCGATCCAGTGGCAGATGCATTAATTAGAATAAAAAACGGTTATCAGGTTGGTAAAGTTTCTGTGGTGCTGCGCTTTTCCAAACTGATTTGGCAATTGGTAAAATTACTGCAAAAAGAAGGCTATCTTGAATCTTGCGAGACAAAGGGAAGAGAAATTATAGTTTTTCTTAAATATAACTTAAGAAAACCCAGCTTAGCTGATGTTCAAAGGGTGTCTAAACCGTCGCTTAGGGTTTATAAAGGAGTTAAATATTTGCCAAGAGTATTGAATGGTTTAGGCATTGCTGTTGTTTCTACTCCCAAAGGATTATTGACTGATAAAGAGGCTCGTAAACAAAAAGTAGGAGGGGAAGTCTTGGCACTTGTCTGGTAAATATGAGTAGAATTGGTGAGTTACCAATATTAATACCAAGTGGCGTTACCATTGAAAAAGATGGCGGCAATTTAATGGTAAATGGCCCTAAAGGAAATTTAAAAATGCAAATCGAAGAGTTAATTGATATAGAAGTAGAAACAGGAAAAGTTTTAATAAAAAGGAAAAAAGATGATAAAAGAGTAAAAGCCTTGCATGGTTTAACCAGAAGCTTAATCAGTAATATGGTATTAGGTGTATCTCAAGGCTGGAGCAAAAATTTGGAGCTGGTGGGAGTTGGATTTAGGGCTCAAGTTGGGGGTAATAAACTAGTTCTAAATGTGGGTTATTCCCATCCAGTGGAGATAGAAGCGCCGGTGGGAATCTCTTTTGAAGTTTCTGATAATACTAAAATTAAAGTTTCGGGAATCGACAAACAATTAGTTGGACAAATCTCTGCTGATATTAAAAAAGTGAGAGCCCCTGATGTATATAAGGGCAAAGGGATACGATACGCTGGAGAATATATCAGGAAGAAAGTAGGCAAGAGTGCCAAAGCAGGAGTTACGGGTGTGGGAGGAGCGAAATGAATAAGAGTTTAAGGATAAAAAGACATTTTAAAATCAGAAAAAGGGTTGTCGGGACTAGTAATAGGCCAAGACTTTCTGTGTTTAGGTCCAATAAACATATTTATGCTCAGATTATCGACGACAGTTTGGCTAAAACTTTGGTTTCAGTTTCAGATCTTAAACTGGAAAGAATTAAAAAAACTGCTGCGGCTTTTGAGATAGGTAAAAAATTGGCCACAGCTGCTGTAAGAAATAAAATTAAAGAGGTTGTTTTTGACAGGGGCGGTTTTTTATACCATGGTAGAATAGCAGAGTTTGCCAAAGGTGCCAGAGAAGGAGGGTTGAAATTTTAAAATATGATAGTCAAGAATCAATCAGTAAATACTGAACTTGGAGAATACTTTGAACGGGTGGTGCAAGTTAATAGGGTATCTAAAAAAACCAAAGGAGGAGACAGGAGATCTTTATCTGTTTTGGTGGTGGTGGGGGATAAAAAAGGTAGAGTTGGGGTAGGGTTAGGTAAGGCTCAAGATGTACAATCTGCTGTCAGGAAAGCTACCAGCTATGCAAAAAAACATCTAATTGAGGTTGTCTTAAAGGGAACGAGTATCCCTCATCAAATTTTAGTCAAAAAGGGAGCAGCCAAGGTTTTATTAAAACCAGCCCCAGTTGGAAGCGGAGTGATTGCCGGAGGAGCAGTCAGGGTGGTAGTGGAAGCAGCAGGTATCCACGATATTGTTTCCAAAACTTTAGGCACCAAAAATAAAGCTTCTAATGTTTATGCTACACTGGAGGCATTGGGGAAGTTGAGGAAGATTATATGAAACTACATCAGTTAATTAAAATAAAAGCCAGATCGAAAAAACGTCGTGGTCGTGGAATTGGTTCTGGCAAAGGTAAAACCGCCGGCAGGGGTAGTAAAGGTCAAAAGGCCAGAGGTAAAATTCCTCTAACTTTCACCGGCAGCCTGTCTTTGTATAAAAAATTGCCGCTGAGACGGGGTTTTGGTAATCCCAAATTAACATCTAAATTGAAGTTAGTCAGCCTTTCCCAGCTTAATATTTTTAATCCTAAAACTGTAATTGATTTAGAGCAATTGATTAAAGCTAAAATTATCAGTCAAAGGCAAGCGCGGATGGGAGTAAAAATTTTAGGGAATGGTGAAGTAAAACATCCTTTAGTGATTAAATTGTCCCTATCTTCCTCAGCCCGGCAGAAGATAGAGGATAAAGGGGGAAAGGTAGAATATGCATGAACTGCTCTCCCCCATTATTAAAGCCTTCAAGATTGCCGAACTTCGCCGAAAAATTTTGATTACTTCAGCAATAGTGATTATTTTTAGGATTGCCGCCCACATTCCGGTATCAGGGGTGGATTTGGCACTCTTACAACAACTTTTTGCCTCCAACCAATTTTTAGGACTGCTGGATATTTTTTCTGGAGGAACTTTGGCCAATTTTTCCGTAATTTCATTAGGTTTAAATCCTTATATTAATGCTTCTATTATCCTACAACTTTTGACCATGATTGTGCCGTCTTTGGAAGCTTTATCTAAAGAAGGTGAAATGGGCAGGCAAATGATTAATCAATATACCAGATACTTAACTGTGCCGCTGGCAATAGTCCAATCAATCGGGATGTTTATTTTGCTAAAAAACCAAGGAATAATCACTCAAATTAGTCCCATCCAGATTGCCTCAATTATTGTAGGCATGACAGCAGGGACTATTTTTCTAATGTGGCTGGGGGAGTTAATCACGGAATATGGTATCGGTCAGGGCATCAGTCTGTTAATTTTTGCAGGAATCGTCTCAAGGGTGCCCGTGGTGATAACTCAAACAGTTTCTGTTGTGGATCAAACACAAATTTTGAATATACTAATCTTTTTAGGATTGGCCATTTTGGTGATAGCAGGGATAGTTTTTATTAATGAGGGACGAAGGCAAATTACCGTGCAATATGCCAGAAGGTTTGTGGCAGGAAAAGGGCAGACAGGTGCTCAGACTTATCTGCCTCTCAGAGTTAATCAAGCTGGAGTTATCCCGATTATTTTTGCCGTATCTTTGGTCTTGATCCCCTCTTTTGCCGGCTCATATCTGGCTCAACTTAACCAGCCCCAACTTAATTTCCTGGGCAGGATATTAAGTGCTAATTTTAACCCCGGCAGTTTAGTTTATAACCTGGTTTATTTTGGTTTGGTGGTAGGTTTTACTTTTTTCTATACTGCGGTAATTTTTAATCCAAGCAAAGTCTCAGATGAGATTAAAAAATATGGAGGGTTTATTCCTGGGATAAGGCCAGGTATTCAAACAGCCGGATTCTTAAACTATATTATGGTTAGAATTACTTTGACTGGAGCAATATTTTTAGGTGCTATTGCCATTCTACCTTCAATTGCCTCACAAATTACAGGGATCAAGACTTTAATTTTAGGGGGGACAGGACTTTTGATTGTGGTCTCAGTTATTTTAGACACAGCCAAACAATTTGAGTCTAAGCTAATTGAGCGAAGCTATGAGGTGTTTGCCAGAAGGTAAGTAGGTTTAACTACCCTCTGTTGACTTCGGGTAATTTTTGGGCTATGCTATTTTTGGAAATGGATAAATGGAAAGTTCTTTATTACATCTCCCCGTCTGGTGATAATCTTGTAAGAAATTTTCTAGATGTCCATCTAAAGGTTAAGGTCAAAGCCTTAAGAATTTTTTCTAATATAGAAGAATATGGCTTAACCGCTGTAATCCCGCATATTAAAAAATTAACAGGTACTCCACTTTGGGAAATTAGAATTTTAGGAGAAGATAGTGTCAGAATTTTGTACGTTACAAGACGAAAGAAACAAGTTGTACTGCTTCATGCTTTTGTTAAAAAGAAAGACAAAACTCCAAAGAGAGAGATTGATGTAGCTTTAGTAAGAGTTAAAGAGATTGAGGACTTGAAATAATATATCGTAAAAGATATTATAGAAACATGAAAGTTTACACTTTTCAAGATCATCTAAAAGAGAGTTTAAAAAACCCTGAGTTTAAAAAAGCTTGGGAAGAATCTGAGGCTGAATATCAAGTCAGCAGAGTTTTAATTACTGCCAGGATTAAAAGAAAAATATCGCAAAAGGAACTGGCTAAAAGGGCAAATACCACTCAAGCAGTGATCTCCAGATTAGAAGGAATGAATGCTAATCCTTCAATAGGGCTTTTACAAAAAATAGCCCAAGCCCTTAATTTAAAGGTTAAAATTCAGTTTGAATAAACTTTGAAAAAGATCAATAATTATTTACAGTTAGTATAGAAGTATGGCTGAAGAGTTAAAAAGAGCTACTGCGATTGAACAAACGGGTGACAAAACTTCAGAATGGTTATTCCTGTATGGAAAAATAATTTACAATGAAGCAACTTCACTTCTTGCTAAGTATCTTCCCCAGGCATTCCCTCAAGAATCTACTGAAGTTTTATTCGACATACAACCCCTCTATTTAGGAAAATTTAAGGGCAAGCATTATATAGCTATACAAGATACTTATACTTCTAATTTAGATAATTACTTGCCTAAAAAACCAAAGATCCTGATATAATGGTTTAATGAAAATATTACTTATTGGTCCACAGGGGTCTGGTAAGTCTACCCAAGGCAGATTATTAGAACAAAATTTGCAAATTCCCTATATCTCAACCGGTGATATTTTTAGACAAATTGCCCAACAAAATTCTGAGGAAGGTAAAAAAATTAAGCAAATTTTAGAATCCGGTCAACTGGTTGACGATCAAACAACAGCACGGCTTTTAGAGGAAAGAGTTAAAAAACCTGATTGCCAAAATGGTTTTATTTTAGATGGATATCCTAGAAATTTAGAACAGGTAAAACTAATTAATTTAAACTTTGACAAGGTATTTTTTTTAAATACTCCAAAAGAAGTTGCACTTGATAGACTTCTAAAAAGAGGAAGAAGTGATGATACTGAAGAGTCAATCACCAAAAGACTCACTTTATATTACCAGCAAACCGAAGCCTTGCTAGACTATTACAAAAATCAGGGCATACTTGCTGGGATTGATGGTAGGGGAGAAATCCAATCTATCCAAGATGAAATCAAGAAATCATTATGAGTTGGAGTTGATGAAGAAATCTGGCAAGATTGCCTCATTTGCTTTAAAGAAAGCTCTTGAGAAAATTAAGGTAGGGGTATCAGAATTTGAAGTGGATAAAACAGCTCAAGAAGAGATTTATAAGTTGGGAGGAGACTTGTCTTATAAAAGTGTACCTGGATATAAATATGCTACTTGTGTGACAGTGAATGAACAAGTTGTTCATGGTATTCCGACTGAAAGAAAATTTATGCCAGGAGATTTAGTATCAGTTGATCTAGCTGTATCTTACAAAGGTTGGCATACTGATTGTGCTTGGAGTGTGATAGTTGAAGGACAGAAGATAGAGGATAAAAAACAGAAAGAAAAATTTCTAAAAACCGGAGAACAAGCTTTATGGGATGGAATCAGTCAGGCTATAGCAGGTAATAGGATTGGAGATATATCAGCGGCAATCCAGACTAGAATCGAAAGTGAGGGATACAATGTGGTGCGGAGCTTAGTTGGTCATGGAATTGGCAGGCAGTTGCATGAAGAACCGGAAATTCCTGGGGTTGGCAAGGCAGGAGTAGGGGTGATTTTAAAAAAGGGGATGACTTTGGCAATTGAAGTAATTTATACTCAAGGGTCATATGAAGTGATTTTAGAACAAGATGGTTGGACTTATTCCACAGCAGATAAAACCTGGGCAGGTTTGTTTGAAATGACTGTAATTGTGGGTAAAGATAAAGCTGAGGTTTTAACTGAGATGTAATTATGGGTTGTATTATGAAGCTAGCTTTGATAAAATGCTAGGGTTCAAGAAACATGGCTAAAGATGTGATTGAGGTAGAAGGTAAAGTAGTTGAGGTTTTGCCAAATACTTTATTTAGAGTGGAAATAACCAAAAGTGAAGTAACCCAGCTGATTGGGCGGGTGATTTTATGCCATATCTCCGGTAAAATGAGAATGCATTATATCAGGCTTTTGGAAGGAGACAGGGTTAGGATTGAGATGAGCCCGAAATATGATTTGGATAAGGGAAGGATCACGTTTAGATTGAAATGATTATATGAAAGTGGCAGCGTCAATTAAAGCAAGATGTAAATTTTGCAAAATAGTCAAGCGCGAGGGTATCTTATATGTCATCTGTCCTCGTGACCCGAGACATAAACAAAGACAAGGATAGAATGAATTTTAAATTTGGGAGGACTGTATAAATGGCTCGCATAGCTGGGGTGGATCTGCCAGAAAATAAAAGAGTAGATATTGGTTTAACCTATATTTTTGGTATAGGCAGATCTAATGTGGTTTCAATTATCAAAGATACTGGGGTGGACGGGGCCAAAAGAGTTAAAGATTTAACTGAAGAGGAAATTAATAAACTGCAAAAAGAACTAGAGAAATTTAAGGTAGAAGGGGATTTGAGGCAAGAAATAGAGCAAAACATCAAAAGATTGGAAGAGATTGGAAGTTATAGGGGTTTAAGACATAGAAAAGGCTTGCCAACCAGAGGACAAAGAACCCGCTCCAATGCCAGGACTAAGCGAGGTAAAAGAAAGACTGTCGGTACTGTCAGGAAGGAAGTAGTGGCAAAAACTGGCTCTCCTCCAGTTGAAGCAGGAGGAAAAAATGGTTAAAAGAAAGATACAAATTAAAAAACAAAAAACAGAACGGAGACTAACTTCTGGCAGAGTGTACGTGACAGCCACTTTTAATAATACCTTGGTTACCCTGACAGATAATACAGGAAATACCTTAGCTTGGGGAACATCCGGTTCAGCTGGTTTTAAAGGTGCCAGAAAAGCCACCCCCTTTGCTGCAATTTCTGCCATGGAAAAAGTTGCTCAAAAGGCCAAACAATTAGGTATGAGTAATTGTGAGGTATATATCAAAGGACCAGGTTCAGGTAGGGATGCTACCATCAAAGCTTTAAGAGGGGCAGGTATTAATATCACGATGATTGCTGATGTTACACCGATACCGCACAATGGCCCCAGACCAAAAAAACGGAGGAGAGTTTAATGGGTAGGTATACTGGACCAAAACGTAGATTATCACGGCGTGAGGGTATTCCCCTATTTGCAAAAGATGCTAAAGCAATTGAGCGCAAAGGAGCAGTAGCTCCAGGACAACATGGAGCCAGAAAGAGGAGAAGAGTGTCGGAATATGGCTTGCAGCTTCGGGAAAAGCAAAAAATGAAAAGAATGTTTGGCCTTTTGGAGAAGCAATTTAAAAGATATTTTTTGCAAGCCTCCAAAGTTAAAGGGGCAACAGGCTTATCTTTATTGCAAAGCCTGGAGACCAGATTAGATAATGTAGTTTACAAGCTAGGGTTTGCCAAAAGCAGAGCAGGAGCAAGGCAACTGGTTTCACACGGTCATATTAGGGTAATGGATAAAAAAGTAAATATTCCTTCCTATAATGTTAAGGTGGGTCAGACTATTGCATTGTCTTCGCAAATAAGAGATAATACCCAGGTTAAAAAGAGCCTGGAAGATATCGGGGCTTTGCCGGAGTGGCTTCAAAGACAAGCTACAGTGGGAAAGGTTTTAAGAATACCCGGCAGGGACGAGATGGAACAATCAATTGATGAGCAGTTAATTGTGGAGTATTACAGTAGGTAAAAATGTTTAAAGTAAAAATAGAAAAAGAAGCAGAAAATTTTGCCAAAATTGCCATTGAGCCGCTTGATGAAGGCTTTGGCCATACTTTGGGTAATAGCATAAGGCGGGTACTCCTGACTTCTTTGGAAGGAGCTGCTGTAACATCAGTAAAAATAGATGGAATTTCACATCAGTTTTCCACTATTGACGGGGTAATGGAAGATGTAATTGAGATAATTTTAAATATTAAAAAAATCCGCCTTAATGTTCATTCTGATAAAGGTATTAAGTTAAGATTGAAAGCTTCAGGTAAAAGAGAGGTGAAAGCAGCTGATTTGGAAATAGAAGGAGATGGAGAAATTGCAAATAAAGATCAGGTAATTGCTACTTTAACAGATAGCAAATCCAAGCTTAATATGGAGATGACAGCTGAGAAAGGAAAGGGATATTCAACTGCAGATGAGAGAAAATCGAGTGAAATCGGCGCGATTGCCACTGATGCTTTATTTAGCCCGGTTGTGGCTATTAATTATAGTGTAGAACCAACCAGAGTGGGTAGAAGAACAGATTTTGATAAGCTAATTCTGGATGTAACAACTGACGGAACTATTACTCCTTTGGAGGTAATAAATCAAGCAGCCAGGATTTTGTCTGAAACTTTCAGAAAGATTTATGAGCCGGTAATTGAAGAGGAAACAGAAGATACTTCTTCCAAAATCTCCGAAGAGGTTTTAAAATTAACTATAGAAGAGTTGGATTTACCTGTTCGAATAACCAATGCCCTTAAAGCAATTGAAATTAATACTATTGAGGATTTAATTAATACGCCCCGCCCTTCCCTTTTTAAAGCCAAAAATTTGGGTAATAAATCTTTAAGTTTAATATCAGAGAAGCTTTTGGAGAGGGGGTTGACTCTGCGTGAGGCATAGAGTTTATGGTAGCAAACTTGGCAGAAATAAAAACGAACGGGTTACGCTATTTAAAGGTTTAGCCCGTCAGTTATTCCTGCATGGGACCATCATCACTTCTGAGAGTAAAGCTAAAGCTGTTAAAGGCATAATTGATAAAATTATCAATCTGGCTAAGAACAAAAATTCGCAAAGGTTGCTAGAAACCTATTTTACTAACAGATTAATACAGGAAAGATTAATCAAAGAAATTGCTCCCAAGTTACAAAACAGGGTTTCGGGTTATACCTCTTTAGTTAGATTAGGAGAAAGAGAAGGAGACAGAACCACTTTAGTAAAGATGAGTCTGATTGGAATGGAAGAGTTGAAACCACTTTAACAAAATAATGAGTACCAACGTTATTTCTGCAAAAGATATTAAAAGAGAAAAATATCAAATTGATGCCTCAGGAAAAATTTTAGGCAGACTGGCAACCGAGGTGGCAACTCTATTGATGGGTAAGAATAAACCAAACTATGTTCCTTATTTAGATATGGGAGACTTCGTGGTGGTGATAAATGCTGGCTTAATTAAATTAAGCGGTAAAAAGCAAACAAATAAAATCTATACCCGCCATTCAGGTTATCCGGGAGGACTTAAAGTGGAAACATTTGATAAGATAATTTCCCGAAGACCCGAATATGTGATAGAACATGCGGTCAAGGGTATGTTGCCTCATAATAAGTTGGGTAAAAAAATGATTAAGAAATTAAAAGTTTTTAAAGGAGAGGAAGTTAAGTGACAAAGTCTTTAGTCAATACAGTCGGCAGAAGAAAAGAGGCAATTGCCAGAGTCAGGTTATCAGCAGGCAAAGGGCAAATTACTGTCAATGGAAAGCCGATTACAGAGTATTTCCCAGGAATAATTTTTCAAAAGATCTACCAAAGCCCTTTAGAAATTACCAAAACTTTTTCTCAATTTGCAATTTCTGCCAAAGTCACTGGTGGGGGAAAGATAGCACAATTGGGGGCAGTAGTGCATGGGATGGTCAGGGCAATTGCCGAAACTCAACCAACTTTAAGGCCAGTTTTAAAAAAAGCAGGTTTACTGACCCGTGATGCCAGGGTGAAAGAAAGAAGAAAATATGGTAATGCCCAAAAAGCCAGAGCTAAAAAACAATCTCCAAAAAGATAGTATTTCTGTAGTTTTTATGATATAATGATTTTACAACTGAATAATGAAATGCGTTGATTCGGAAGGTTGGAACCGGATCGCCCAAAAGGCACGCAGAGCAAAAGTATGCTACAGAGGCGAAACTGTAAAAGTTAGCAACATGTGTCGTAGTAACGGAGCATGTCATGAATAAGGTTAGCTTATTCCTTTGACTATATCCCTGGCGACAGGGATTTTTTAATGGATATATGTTAATACAGCAAGGTGGCACCGCCTTTAGAAGGCCCTTGTTAAATCATCAATTAATTGGTGGTTTAGCGAGGGCTTTCTTAATGGAGAAAATATATGAATAAATTGCCTAAAATTAAAATATCGAAAAAACCTACATATCTTAAATTTGCAGAAGATATAGATTTTTACGAGCTGTTTGCCAAAATAGAACAGCAATTTGATACATGTTTTATTTTCGAATCCTTAGGAGAAGAAGGAAAGTTTTCCAGATACTCAATCATCGGATTTGATCCGCCTTCAATTATCTCAGCAAGAAGAAATAATTTAAAAATTGATAATAAAATTTATTCTGTCAAAAATCCTTTAGATTCTAAGGATCGCAAGGATTTCAATCCTTATCTTGCTTTAAGGGAAATTTTACCTCCCCAAACAATTACCAGAAATTATGCTGGTGGATTAATAGGGTACTTAAGTTATGAAGCAATAAATTTATTTGGAAACTCCCTTAAAGTAAAAGAGCACAAGCTTTTTCCCTTATTTAAATTCGGAGTTTATTTAGATGGAATTGTGCTGGATAAATTAACTAATGAACTTTATTACTTTTATTATGACAAAAATAGACTTGAAGAAATTAAAAGAATTATTAGAAAACCACTTAAAAAGAGAAGCTTAAAAGTTAAATTTCTTAGGGATACTCTTTCGAAAGAGCAACATCAAAAGATTGTTAATCTGGTAAAAGAGGAAATAATTGCTGGAAATACCTTTCAATGTGAGGTAGGTTTTAAATCTGAATTTGAAATAGAGGGTGATTATTTAGAAATATATAGAAGATTAAGGAAGGTTAATCCCTCTCCTTTTATGTATTATTTAAAATTTGGTAATCAGATTATTATTGGTGCTTCCCCAGAACTTTTATTGAGGCTTAAAGACGGTGATATGGAAACATTTCCATTAGCAGGTACTATTAAAAGAGGCCAAACAGAAAATGAAGATGCTCTTTTTGCAAGACAACTTCTAAATGATCCTAAAGAAATTGCAGAGCATAATATGTTAGTAGATTTATCACGGAATGATTTAGGAAGAGTAGGTAAATTTGGAACTGTAAAGGTTAGAAGTTTAATGGATATAAAGAAATTCTCTCATGTTGCTCATATATCCTCTGAGATAACAGGAATTATTAAAGATGACGAAGATATGTTTTCTGCTTTAATTTCCAGCTTCCCTATGGGTACTGTTACTGGTACTCCTAAAATTGAAACAATAAAAATTATAGATAGAAATGAACCTGATGCCAGAGGTCCTTACGGAGGCGCAGTTGGCCATTTTGGTTTTAATGGTGATTGCACATTTGCTCTTCCTTTAAGAAGTTTATTTATTAGTGGTAATTATGCCTATGTTCAGACTTGTTCAGGAATTGTTTATGATTCTTCAGCTGAAAAAGAATTTGATGAAGTTCAGAGAAAATTGCAAGCTATGAAGGAGGTATTAAAGTGAAAGTATTAATTATAGATAACTATGACTCGTTTACTTATAACCTATACCAATATATAGGAGAGTTACTAGAGGAGAGAAAAATACAATTTACACTTGAAGTTTTTAGAAACGATAAAGTAACTATTAGTGAAATAAACAAAAGAGGATACAATAAAATCATTATTTCCCCTGGTCCTGGTTCTCCAAATGATAAAAAATATTTTGGTGTATGTGCAGATGTATTAACAAAACTGAATAAAAAAATTCCAATTCTTGGAGTGTGTTTGGGTATGCAAGGAATGGCACACTATTTTGGAGGTAAAGTAATTAGAGCGAAGCAACCTATGCACGGAAAGACAAGTATCATAGAGCATGATGAACAAGGTGTATTTAAAGGTTTACCACAAAATTTGGAAGTTATGAGATATCACTCTCTTGTTGCAGAAAAGGACACATTACCTGAGTGCTTAAAGATTACAGCAGAGTCTAAAGATACTAATGAAATAATGGGTCTACGGCATATAACTTATCCAATTGAGGGCATCCAATTTCACCCTGAATCTTTTGCAACAGAAGGAGGTAAGAGATTATTAACAAATTTTCTCTTTCAAACTTAAATATGGATACAACAACGTTATTGAATAAATTAATTGATAGAAATGATCTCTCTAGCAAAGAATCCTCTTATCTATTAGAGAAAATTATTGCAGGAGAATTAAATCCTACTCAGGTTGCTGGGATACTTGTTGCGCTTAGAAGTAAGAGAGAGACTGTAGATGAAATCTTAGGATTCATAGAAACTATGAGAAGGCATATGGTTAAGGTAAATGCACCAGGGGCTTTAGATATTGTTGGTACTGGTGGAGATAATAGCGGAACTTTTAATATTTCAACTGCTACCAGTTTTGTAGTTGCTGGTGGGGGGGTTCCTATTGCTAAACATGGGAATAGGGCAGTTAGCAGCAAATGTGGTAGTGCCGATGTTTTAGAGGCTTTGGGAGTCAATATTAATTTGGCACCAAACCAAGCAGAGAATGTATTTAAAAAAGTGGGAATGGTTTTCTTATTTGCTCCACTTTTCCATCCCGTTATGAAACAGATAGGGCCAGTCAGGAAAGAATTAGGACTCAGAACAATTTTCAACTTCTTAGGACCTTTTCTAAATCCTGCCTCAACGAAAAAACAGCTCTTAGGTGTTCCTAATTTGGAAATGGCTAAAAAATTAGCCCAAGTTGCTATAAAATTAAGATTTACTCATTTAATGATTATCACCAGTGTAGATGGGATGGATGAAATCACGACTACCGCTAAAACAAAAGTCCTTGAAGTGAAAGGGAATAAATTAAACTCATATGTTATTTCACCAAAACAGTTTGGGATAAAAAAGGGAATGAAAAAAGACTTACAAGGATTTGATCCAAGTGATAATGCAGCAATAATTTTAAATATTCTTAAAGGCAAAAAAGGTCCACAAAGAGAAATTGTAGTTTTAAACAGCGCAGCTACCTTTTATTTAGCTGGAAAAGCCAAAGATATGAAGGTGGGGATTTCTTTAGCAGAAAAGTCAATAGATCAAGACTTAGCTTTGAAAGTT
Organism: Candidatus Daviesbacteria bacterium; assembly: GCA_016198275.1. GTDB lineage: Bacteria > Patescibacteriota > Microgenomatia > Daviesbacterales > UBA10151 > JACQIX01. Next base: position 61,193 of record JACQIX010000010.1, read on the forward strand.
CTAGAAAACTTAATAACCGCAACTAATGTTGTAAAGGAGAGCAAGATTTATGCATAAAATACTGCAGGATATTATTAATAGTACTGCTAAGGAAGTTAAAAAAAGAAAGAGTCAATCCAGTATGGATGACCTAGTTTCATATGGGCACTTACCTTTTAAGCAACGTATTCTAAATCCAAGAATTGGAGATATAGGACTCATTGCTGAAATTAAATTAGCCTCTCCCTCGGAGGGAAAATTAGGAGAAAAAGTGGATATTCGCAGTAGATTACAAGAGTATCAAAACGCGGGAGCTGATGCAGTTTCTGTTATCACAGAAAATAATTTTTTTAGAGGTAGTCTAGATTTGGTATCTACTGTAAAAAGAATTATTTTAAATCTACCTATATTGCAAAAAGACTTTATAATTGACGATTTTCAGATTGAGGAAAGTTGTAAATCGGGAGTAGATGCTTTACTACTGATTGCTAGCATAGTAAATGTTACTCAGCTAAAAAGATATGTAAAACTTTGTAGAGAGAAAGAACTAGAACCAGTTGTAGAAATATGTAGTGAAGATGATCTAGTTGGAGCAATCAGATCAGAAACTGAAATAATTGCTGTTAATGCTAGGGATTTAGATAGTTTTGAAGTAAATGTAGATCGGGCATGTAAACTTCTCAAAAAAATTCCAGAAGAATTTATCAAGTTAGGTTTCTCTGGAGTTCATTCAAGATCTGAAGTAGAAAAATATAAATTAGCTGGAGCGAAAGCTGTTTTAGTTGGCACGGAACTTATGAAGACAAATAATATTAATAAAAAGATTTTGGAGTTAAAAAATGCAAGTTAAAGTCAAGATTTGCGGTATTAGAAATATAGAGGCTGCAAAGGTAGCTACGGAAGCAGGTGCTGACTTTTTAGGTTTTAATTTTGTACCAAGTTCTAAAAGATACATTAATCCTGCTATTGCATTGGAAATTATTAATTCAGTAAGAGATAAAGTTAAAGTTGTGGGAGTATTCCAAAATGCAAAAAATACTGAAGTTAATAAAATTGCATTAGATTTAAAATTAGATTTTGTCCAACTTCATGGTAATGAAAATAATGAATATATAAATAAGGTAGGTACCCCAGTAATTAATTTTATTACATTAGATGATCAACCAGAAAAATTTAGAGTAGATTATTTCTTACTCGATAGACCTAAAAGAGGAAAAGGTAATATAGTAGATTTAGAAAAAGCAAAAAAGTTGACTGCAAATTCTCCTTTATTTTTTGCTGGAGGTTTAACACCTGATAATGTGTTGATGGTAGTTAAACAAGTCAAACCTTTTGCTGTTGATGTGGCAGGTGGCATTGAGACAGATGGTCATCAGGATCTAGAGAAAATAAAATTATTTATTGGAAATGCTAAAGGAGTAACTTTATGAAAAGGGGACACTTCGGAGAATTTGGTGGTAGGTATGTACCCGAGATGCTAATCCCAGTTCTAGAAGAATTAGAGCAAACTTATTTAGAGGTAAAGAAGGATAAAAAGTTTCAGAAGGAATTTAAAGATCTCTTAAAAACTTATTGTGGTAGACCTACTCCATTAACTTTTGCTCAAAATTTATCTGAGAAATTAGGTGGTGCAAAAATATATCTTAAAAATGAAGGATTAAACCTAACAGGAGCACATAAAATTACACACTGTATTGGTCAAGCATTGCTTGCCAAAAGAATGAGTAAAACTAGACTTATCGCAGAAACAGGAGCAGGACAACATGGAGTAGCAACAGCAACAGTGGCAGCTAGATTTGGATTTTCTTGTACTGTTTATATGGGTGAAGTAGATATTCAAAGGCAAAGGCCAAATGTATTTTTGATGGAACAGCTTGGGGCAGAAGTTATTCCAGTTAGTTTTGGTCAGAAAACTTTAAAAGATGCAGTTAATGCTGCTTTAAAGGATTATATTGAGAATGTTAAGACAACTCATTATGTTTTAGGTTCTGTAGTTGGCCCGCATCCTTTCCCTACTATCAACAGGGATTTTCAATCTGTTGTTGGAAAAGAGATAAGAAAGCAAATTAACAAAGTAGAACAAAGATTACCTGATTATGTTATTGCCTGTGTGGGTGGTGGCAGTAATGCTATAGGAGCTTTTACAGATTTTATTCATGAGTCTTCAGTTAGACTTTTGGGTGTGGAGGCAGGAGGGAAAGGGAAAGAAATTGGCGAAAATGCCACACGTTTTCCAACTGGAAGCATAGGAGTAATTGAAGGATATAAGTCATATTTTCTACAAGATAGTGATGGCAACTTGCAAAAAACACACAGTATTTCGGCTGGTCTTGATTATCCGGGAATAGGACCACAATTATCTGACCTACAAAATAGTGGAAGAGTAAAATTTACCTCAGTTACAGATAAGGAAGCACTCGAAGCATTTAGACTACTTGCTCAAACTGAAGGAATTATCCCAGCATTAGAATCTGCTCATGCTGTTGCAGAGGCAATTAAACTAGCACCCAAATTAAATAAAGATCAAGTCATAGTAGTTAACCTTTCAGGTAGAGGAGATAAGGATTTATTTATTATCGCAAAATCGTTTAGAGATAAAAACTTCTTTCAATTTTTAAAAGACTATATAAAGGAGGAAGAAAATGAATTTGATTGACAAACAACTTAGAAAAATCGAAGAAGAAAAAAGATTGGGATTAATGACTCATGTTGTGGTGGGGTATCCCTCACTTGAAACTACAGAATTCTTAGTTAGGGTAATGGAAGAAGCAGGAGTAGATTTTATTGAGCTACAGATTCCCTTTTCCGATCCGCTAGCAGACGGTCCAATAATCATGAGGGCTTGTGAGAAAGCCTTAGAAAATGGAACAAGAGTTAAAGATGCTTTTGAACTGGCGAGTAGATTATCAAAACAAGTTAAGATATCTCTTATTTTCATGGCTTATTACAATACAGTTTTTAAATATGGTACTAAAAAGTTTTGCCAAGATGCCAAGAATGTAGGGATTTCAGGATTAATTATTCCAGATATACCTTTAGAAGAGGAGCAACAAGAGTATTTTATTAAACATTGTAAAGAGGCTGGATTAAAAAATATAAGAGTTATTTCACCTGTTTCTACTCTAGAAAGGTTAAAGAAAAATGCCGAGGTAGCAAGTGGATTTGTTTATTGCACTGCGAGACAAGGAATTACTGGAGTAAAGGAGGAATTAGACCCAAATATTGCAACTTTTTTAGATAAGGTTAAAAAATTATTCAAAATTCCTGTTGCAGTAGGATTTGGTATCTCTAAGAGAGAACACTTAAATCAGTTATTTAATTATGCAGATATAGCTGTAATTGGTAGTGCTATTATAGATGTTATAAATAAATCAGAGCAAAATGAAATAGGAAAAAATATAAACCAGTTTGTTTCTAAAGAAATAAAAAATTTTCTTATTAATACAAAAATTGAGTAGGCTGAGATACATCGGTAACACTTCTAAGGTAGAATAATACGCCAGAGGAGGTGATTAAGAACCGATGAAACCCAAATTCTTTCATCCCTGGTCATACCAGTACAACAAAGCATATGAAAAAGGCAGAACAAACA
>JACQIX010000013.1 GCA_016198275.1 Candidatus Daviesbacteria bacterium
ATAAAAATTTATTTTTTTTGAAAGTAATCAGCAGACTTGTAAGAAATAGCAAAGTTATTAGACTTCTAACCGCAAACTGCACCGGGCCAAAGGCTAATTCAGAATGATACAAAGTTAAGGTTTTGGGGAACATTATTAATTCAAAATATGATGAGATGGCAATAGGAATCAGGATTAATGGATTGTCGATTCCTCTTTCTTGATAATGAACAGAGGAAAGGGTTGTTTCACGCTCAGGTAAGGAATTGAGAGTATTGAACACAAAAACGATAGCAATTAGAAAAAAGGGTACAGATTTTACCCAATTCCTTTTTAAATTACCGAAAGCAAATTCCCAAAAAGGGAAAATTAAAATAAGAGCCAGCGGCATTTGGGGATGGGACATGAAGGATAGAATATAGAATATGGAAGATAGAAAATAGAAAAAAAGCCTTTTGGAGGAGAAAATGTATAATAAGAGAGATAAAAGAAAGAAAAAGGTATATTGGGGGTATCCTCCTCCGGAAATCCAAACTACTGCTTCGGAAATTGCCGGGTGAATAGCAAATATTGCAGATGCAAACAGGGCTAAACGCTTGGAAAAGATGGTACTAAACAGAACATAGATTAATAATACTGAGCCGGTATGAAAAAAAATATTTATCAATCTAAACAAAATTGGATTTAAGTCTCCCAGTTGAAAGGCCAGCCAATAAAACATCAGCCGGATAAAACCAAAAGGATGGGAAGTTATGGCATAGCTCAGATTGCCAATGTTAGGGTTGTTAACTATTTCCGCCAGATCATCCGAAAGAAAAGCATTGCTTAATGAGTTGCCAAAAGTTACCGCAATAAGTATGAATAGAATTATCAGGTTATGAATATGAATTTTGAGGTATTTTTTTAGGGGAGTAGTTGGCATACTATTCTATTATACAAAACAGAGTACCACGATTTTAGTCGGGGGTGAATGTTTTCCCGTCGACTTGTCCTGAGCTTGTCGAAGGAAAGCAGTCTTCGCGAAGCGAAGTATGAGAAGATACCACGGCTTTAGCAGTGGGAGATTCATTATTCATTCAGAGAATAGTTTAACGAGGGATAGTGAGAGTCATTCCAGCTTCAATTAAATCCGGGTTTGAGATGTTATTAGCTTTGGCAATCCGCTCGAAGGCATAAACATCTCCGTAAGCTCTGCCGGCAATCTTTGACAGCCAGTCATCCTCTGTAACCGTATAGGTATTGGTGGTAATTTTTGGTCCCCACTCGGTGGTTTCCGATATTTCAGTCTTAGGGGAGGGTGAAGATAAAGTTGTGCCTTCTAACTTTGGTATTTCCAGTACTTGCCCTTTTTCCAAACTATCCGGGTCAGATAAATTATTAGCTTTGGCAATTTCCGGATATTTATAACCATCATTGTAGTATTTTTGGGCTATCTCAAATAAAGTATCATTTTCCGCCACGGTATATTTACCCGGTAGTTTGTCCGGGCTGATATTTTGTTCTTCACTGGTAGTGCTTTGGGCAGGTCCAATATCTGATTTGTTTTTGTTAAAATAGTTAAAAACCAAAAATCCTACTACTAAAATAATTAGTCCTCCTAAAATCATGCTTAATTTGGATTGATTGGACTGGATTTCACTTTCTATCTTGTTTAGATAATTGCCGGTAGATATTTTTTTTGCCATTTTTTGGAGCAGGTATGAAGGCAGATTGTTAAACTCTTTTTAATCCAAAGCCACTAAATTGTCAAGGGGTTAAATTTTTAGTACAATACAAACTCTGGGACCGTAGTGAACCGGTCATCACGTCTCCCTGTCACGGAGAAGATAGCGGGTTCGATTCCCGTCGGTCCCGCCACGTTCATGTAAACTGAACGTGGCCCGCCAATTACAAATGTATTACTACTTCTATATCCTGAGAAGTAAAAAGAATGGAAAGCTCTACCTTGGTTATACGCCTGATTTAAAGGAACGCATTAAGTTACATAATAATGGTGAGAATAAAGCCACTAAACCGAATATTCCTTATGAATTAATTTTCTTCTCAGGTTTTAAAAATAAAACAGATGCTTTAAATTGTGAAAAATATTTTAAAACAACAGCAGGTTGGAGAAGAATTCATAAAATGCTAGAAAATTTTCTTAAAGAGTAGACTTTTGAACTAGAAGCTATTTCAAAACCCACTTAAGGCAAATCATGATACAGGCAAGCTGAAAGAAGGCATGGTAGATATGGGAATAATGCTCATATCTGGTAGTAA
>JACQIX010000014.1 GCA_016198275.1 Candidatus Daviesbacteria bacterium
AACTGTTTGCATGGCAATACCATTTTGAGAAACTAAATCAGCATGTCTTTGTTCAACATAATAAATTTTATCTGCACCTGAAAGATCTAAGGAGTCGTTTTTAAGTGAAGCGCTATATAAAGGAACAGTATCATCACCATTAATGTATATCTCATCAGTTTTAGGGATTAAATTAATTGGCCAGGTAATCCACCAGGTTTCATGTATTTGTCCTAAAGTTGGTTGACTAGATCCTACTATCTCATAAATTTTTGTGCCATTAGTTTGATTTAATATGGGGTCTATAGAATTATGGAGTTGTTCTCCAAAAGTAAACGTAACCATATTGTAGCTTAAATTGGTAAGAAGATTCTTAGTTTGATTATAAGTTAGTGATCCAGTAATTTTATCGTTATCTATATCTCGATCGTCTCGAAAAGGAGAAAGATTATCGCTAATTGATTTAAAATAGTGATTTGATGGTAAAAGTTGGAAAGCACTAGGTAAATTTTGAAAGATATCCTTCACTTCAGACGCAGCTATTCCTATGTAAAAATCACCTATTATTTGTCTACCGGCTGGTTTGCCATACATTATAGCCTCCAATCCATCCACTGTCCCTAAATGGGGTACTCCTAACTCTATTAACTTATTTACCTTAGCTGCTTTTGCAGCATCTGAAATGTAATACCTGGCTACTAATCCTCCCATGGAATGGACTACCAAATTTACTTTTGTTTGTCCTGATTTTTGTCTGGCTGTTTCAATTAAATTATCCAAATCATCTTTGGTAGTCCTGACATCTTTTCTCCAATCATAAGGAAAAACAAAAAAGTTTGTCCCCTTAACAAACCCCATCCCTGCAAAAAATGGATCTATCTCAGAGTAGCCAAACGGAGTTAAATTTCCGGTCAAATTCAGTGAACTTTCCGGGGTTTGCCCGTCAGCTTTTAACCGCAAAATATCAAAATAATCGTCATTACCTAATTTGGTAGCCTCATCCTGATTGACCCAAATTTTTTCATCAGTATCATAAGCATGTTGGTATGTTCCCCCATGCCCGTCAGGGGCAGACCAGAAAATTTGCTGGCTGGCTTTAAACTCTGACCCGCCAATGCCGGGAATAAAAATTACCGGCAGTTTGGGCGGATGAGCATTGTTGCTTAAAGAGAAAAACAAGTCATCTTTAGCAGTTGTCCAAACATAACAGCCATTATGAAAAGGGTTGGTGCCATTCCAGGTATAAGCAGAAGGATTGCAGCTGCCTGAATTGTTTGCATAGTCAAATTTGTTGCCATTGGCATATTTTAATCCTCCCTCGGAAAAATAATCGGAATTTGGATTATTGGCATATGAGGCAGCTGCAAATAAGATTTGGCCGCTGCCTGAGTTGCCCGTATTGGCATTGGAAATTTTAATTAAATATTTATGTCCCAGAATAAAATCATAATTTCTGCAGCTAAAATCAATGGTCACATCCTGGTAACCTAATGGAACATTAGCAGTACTAAAAGAAAGGCCCCGCAAACTATCATTTGGTGGACTGTTGGCAGGGACACAACCTGAAATATAGGAATTATTATTTGATTTATCATAAATTCTGGAATTTTCAGCTGTATAATCAAATTGGTTTTGATTAGATCTGGTAGTGCTGATTCTGAAAGTAAAACTTTGAGCTGTGCCGGAAAGATTAGATCCTAATTCCTGAATCAGTTGCCAGACAATTAAAGAGAAACCATAGTCTTGGTTCTGTTGAGCTATTGGTACTGCCCAAGTTTTAGGAGTAAAGACCACAAAAATCCCCAGGCAAAAAATTAGCCCTAAAATTTGAGCTACCCACTCTTTATTCACTTTTGCAAAAATTGTTAATCAAAATAGGGATAAAAACAATATGTCTTAAACATGATTTAAGATAACAAAGTGGTATACTGGCAATAATGTTTACCAATCAGCGCCTTTTAGGGGTAGTGTTAATCTTATTTCTTATTGGAGCGTTTTCCTATTTTGCTTTTATTAAATTTAAAAAAGAGATCAGTGAGGCTACAGTTTCCCCTTCTCCCAGCACAACCTCTTTAGATTTTCTTTTTAGTCAAACTTTCCCTCCTTCTGCTTCCTCTCAGGCTCAATCAACTCAGCAAACTTTGCAAATTAAGCCTAAACCTTCAGTTCAAGCTACCCCGCAGCCATCCCCTAAAGAGTTGCCTTTGGAAAAAAACAAAAGACTGGCTCAATTTCCAGGGATATTAACAGATCAAAGTTTGCAAAACAAAAAGGCAGTGATCCAAACTGCCAAAGGTACTATCCAGATTCAAATTTATCCTGAAACAAAACTTGCCACCTCTAATTTTATGATTTTGGCAGCAGAGGGGTTTTATAATAATTTAACTTTTCATCGAGTGGAGGATTGGGTTGTGCAGGGTGGGGATCCGGAGGGAAATGGCAGAGGCGGGCCAGGCTACCAATTTAATGATGAGCCAGTTACCAGGCCTTATGTCAAAGGGGTGGTGGCCATGGCCAATAGCGGGCCTAATACTAACGGCAGCCAGTTTTTTATCTTAAAAAAAGATTATCCCCTGCAACCAAATTACACTATTTTTGGTACTGTTATTTCCGGGATGGATATAGTGGAAAGAATTACTACTGGAGAGGTAATGCAAAAAGTAATTATCCAAAATCTTCAATAGTGAGCGTAGTCGAACTATACAATATATTGTGTATTGACACTTTATAATATCAATATGTTATGGTATAGTGGATAGAGTGAAATGTCCATTTTGTGCAAGTAATTTATCAAAGGTTGTTGATAAAAGGTCAGTTGGTAGTAGGGGGGAAATTAGAAGAAGGCGGGAGTGTTTAAAGTGCGGCAAGCGCTTTACAACCTATGAAACTCTGGTTGCAGTGGAGGTTTTGGTAATAAAAAAGAGTGGTAGAAAAGAAGCCTTTGAGCGGGAAAAATTGGAAAGAGGTTTGCTTAGAGCTTTGGAAAAGAGGCCGGGGATTGACAAGGTTTCCGGGATCATTGATAGAATAGAAGGCCGGATCAGGGCCAAAAGATTGCAGGAGGTACCTTCCCAAAAATTAGGTAAGTGGATGCTTTCTGAGTTAAAAAAATTGGACCCGATTGCTTATTTGCGTTTTGCCAGCGTTTACCGGACTTTTTCTGATCCGACAGATTTTAGAAGGGAGCTGGAGACATTATAAGGACCTGCTTCGCGCTTCGGTATGATAAATTGTACCTCGCGCTAGCAGAACCTTGCAATTTTATTAAATAAAATTATGAAAAAGCAAGTTAAACCAGTATTACAATTAGTTAGTGTGCCGAAAGTTAGCGAGAAAAAGACTAATGGTGAATTAAAACCTAATGTCCAGGACAAAAATTCCCGCACTTTTGAAACCAGATTTATCCCCAGGTACAAAAAAATCCCTACCTTACCAATAGGTTTGCCTGAGCCAACTTTTTCGCAGTCCTCAAACAAAATTTTAAAGGAGAGGTATCTTTTAAAAGGAGGTAATTTAGAAGTTGTTGAGACAGTGGCGGAGAGGTTTTGGCACATAGCTTATGATATTGCTTCAGGTGATTTTGATTTCTCAGCACCCTCCAAACAAGTTTTGGAGCTGGCTGAGCAGTTTTACACCATGATGGTGCGCCAGCAATTTTTACCAAACTCCCCAACCATCATGAATGCCGGTAAACAAAACGGTTTGCAATATTCAGCCTGTTTTGTGCTTCCGGTTGGCGATTCTTTGCCTGAAATTTTTGATTCTGTCAAATACGCAGCCTTGATTCACCAAACAGGTGGAGGTACGGGAATGGCTTTTTCGCGCCTAAGACCAGCTGGTAGCGTTGTTAAGACAACAGGAGGTGTAGCATCAGGGCCAGTGTCGTTTTTACGGGTTTTTAATGCAGCCACTGAGTCAATTAAACAAGGTGGAACTAGGAGAGGCGCTAACATGGGGATTTTAAGGGTGGATCACCCGGATATTTTGGAATTTATCAGGAGTAAATCAGAATTGGATGATTTGAATAAACCAATTTATGAATCTGTTGCTCCGCTTTTGCCGGATGAGGCTGCCAGAGAATATTTTAAGACAGTGCTTTTAGACAAACAAATTGCCAATTTTAATATCTCGGTAGCTGTGACTAATAAGTTTATGGAGGCGCTGGGAAGAAAAGAGGATTTTGATTTGATCTTGCCACAAAGCGGAAAAGTAGTGGGGAAATTAAACGCAAAAAAAGTTTTTGATGAAATAATTGAAAGAGCTTGGTCAACAGGTGATCCGGGGCTTATCTTTATTGACCGGATTAACGACTCCCCTGCTAACCCGGTGCCTAAATTGGAAACAATTGAATCTACAAACCCATGTGGCGAACAGCCACTGGCGCCCTGGGATGCTTGTAATTTAGGCTCTATCAATTTAGGGAAGTTTGTTTTAGATGACGGATCAGATGTGGATTGGGAAGGTTTGCGAAAAACTACCAGGTTGGCTGTGCACTTTTTGGATAATGTAGTGCAAACAAACCCCTATACTTTGAAACAAATTTATGACGAGGTGCGCAGTAACAGAAGGATTGGGCTGGGAGTAATGGGTTTTGCTGATATGCTTTTTATATTAAAAATCCCCTACAATTCCGAGGCTGCTTTGGAACTGGCAGAAAAAGTGATGAAGTTTATTAACGAAGAAGGACATCAGAAGTCAGAAGATTTAGCAGAGACTAGGGGTCCGTTTCCCAACTGGGCAAATTCCATCTATGCTGATAAACAATCTTCCGCTTTCAAAGAAAGGCCTGTCTCTTCTGCTTATGGCTCGGATAAACCAATCAGAAACTCAACAGTCACCACCATTGCCCCAACCGGTACAATTTCTATTATCGGTGATTGTTCATCCGGCATTGAACCGGTATTTGCTTTGGCTTATATCCACAAAGCTAAGTCAGTTGGGGATCAATACCGGATTTTAACCATTGCCAATAAAACTTTTTCCGACATCGCCCAAAAAGAGGGTTTTTGGAGCGAGGATTTGGCAGCCAAAGTTTTGGAACATGGGTCAGTAAGTAAGTTGGATAATGTGCCAAATAGTTGGCAAAAAGTTTTTGTGACAGCCCCGGAAATTGACCCTGTTTGGCATGTTAAAATGCAGGCTGCTTTTCAAAAATATACAGACAACGGAGTTTCCAAAACCATTAATTTACCAAATTCAGCAACCAAAGATGATGTGGCTACAGCATATCTGATGGCTTATCAAACAGGTTGTAGCGGCATCACAATTTATCGGGATGGTTCAAAAAGCACCCAGGTTTTAAATATTTCTTCTACTTTAAACAAAAAAGAAACTCCTCCTTCACCAGTGGCTGAGCGACCGATGATTTTAAGGGGGCATACCTACAAAGTATCAACTCCGGTGGGTGAGGCATTTATTACCATCAATAGGGACGAGCAGGATCAGCCGTTTGAGGTCTTTGTCACAGTTGGCAGGGCAGGTATGCACACTATGGCAGATGCGGAGGCTATGGGTAGATTGGTTTCTTTATCTCTAAGGCTGGCCAGAGGTACCAAAGAAACAGACCCCAAAACAGTAGCGGCAAAAATTATAGGGCAGTTAAAAGGAATTGGAGGGGCAAATCACGTTGGGTTTGGCAAAAATAGGGTGATGAGTTTGGCAGATGCGATTGCCAAAGTATTGGCAGAAGACTCGGCTATATCTGCCCAGAGCGGAAATATTGAAACCATACCGCTAAATTTGACAATTAATGAAGCTAGTGATGATGTACAACCCACCAAAAACCTGCAACCTAAAACTAATGCGGATCTTTGTCCGGAATGCGGCAGCGCCTCATTTGTGATGGAAGAAGGCTGCAAAAAATGCCACTCCTGCGGTTACTCCATGTGCTAACTAGCTTTCCACTCCAAGGGCGCCTCCTCAAATTTCTTCCAAAACTTGATGTTTAATTTGTTCCAACTTTTCTCCATAATTCAACTGGTTCAAGACAAATTGTTTATAATCTTTTGGATATTTAAAAAAGCCTAAAATTTCTTGTTTAACACAAAATCCCTTAATTTGATCTAAATATTCTTTATAAGATGACCATTCATAACTTTCTAAATCTTTTACTAGTAGAGAAACTCTGGGATTTAAATGGATGTAACGGGAAAGGTGGATTAATTGCTCGTCTTTTTCTATCAGGACAGATTTAAACTCTCCTTGTAGCAAGGGACCAACTCTATTGTATTTAGTATTGTAATATTTAGTATAACTATTACTTACTTTACTAACAAATTCTGTGATACCTCCGTCTGTTAGCTGTTTTAGCAAAAGATGAAAATGATTAGGCATTAAACAGAAACAGACAATATCTACAATTTTTTTAAAAGGATCTGGTTTAAAAGTTTGGAATTGAGAAAAGTGAGAAAATTTTGGCTTTGGACCTAAGTGTTGATAGTAATTAATTGTTTTGATAAATCTTTGATAATCTCTCCTGCTTTTAAAAATTAGTCTTTTTTCGCTCCCACGGTTATAAACATGATAAAAATAGTCATTTGTAAAAGGAAAGATTCTAGAAGGCATGTTGATCTTAGCATAATCTAAAAATCCGCAGGTGTCAACCTATTCCACCCCAAGGGTGGAAGTAAAAAAATAGCTTAGGTTTGATAAAATGAGCTCATGATGGAAGAGAAAGGGTTGGTGATTGTTTATACGGGTGAAGGTAAAGGGAAAACAACTGCTGCTTTGGGTTTAGTTTTAAGGGCCGTTGGCTATAAGAAAAAATGTTTGATTATCCAGTTTGGAAAAGCCTGGTTTAGCGGAGAATTGGCAGCGATTAAGAAATTATCCCCTTTTGTAAAGATAATCCAGGGGGGTAAAGGTTTTTTGGGGATTTTAGGCAGCAGAGTCTCCCTAAAGGAGCACAAAATTGCAGCCTCCCAAACTTTTGATCTATTATATAAGCAAGTAACTTCTGGCAAATGGGATATAATAGTGGCAGACGAGATAGTGGGTGCTGTATCTTCAAAAACACTTTCTTTTACCAAGCTACTACAGCTTATTAAGAATAAACCTGTTACAATGGATTTAGTATTGACAGGGCATCATGTTCCAAAAAAATTAATTGCCCTGGCAGATTTAGTAACAGAGATGCAGGAGATAAAGCACCCTTTTAAAAAAGGGATTTTGGCAAAAAAGGGTATTGACTTTTAGCACTCAGCTTGGTATAGTGCTAAATAATACAAAAGTATGGCTGATTTTATAAAACCATTAACAGAGCCATTAAAATTAAAATCTTCTATGCCTGTTGGGCCTTTAAGGGACACAGTTATTTTTCCCGGTAACTCAGTCCCGATCATATCAGGCCGTCCAAAGTCCAAAGCAGCGCTAGATTTGGCTTGGAACAGCGATAAATTAATTGTTTTTGTCACCCAAAAAAACTCCCGGATCGAAGATCCTACTGAAAAAGATTTATATAAAGTTGGCACTGTTTGTTTAATTAGAAGGGTAGTTAAGAACCCTGAAGGTGAATACACCCTGCAGGCAGAAGGCATTGCCAGGGTATTTCTTAAATCATTTATCAGGACAGACCTTTTTTTGGAAGCGGAGATTGAAGAAATCCCCGAACTTTATGAAAAGAGCGAACAAACAGAGGCTTTAGTCAGAACTGTACGGGAGCAAGTTAAAAGGTTTTTGGAGTTGGGCGGAAACCCCTTTTTTGATCAAAGTAATTTTGCCAACTGGTCACTTTTTACCTATTCGGATGATCCCAACCAGTTAGTCAATTCAATTACTCAGGCAATTGATTTTAAAACCATTGATAAACAGCAAATTTTAGAGATGATTTCCGCGCAAGAAAGATTGCAAAGATTGTCAGAACTCCTGGCCAAAGAGATCAGAATTTTGGAAATTTCCCAAAAAATCTCCTCCCAAACTCAACAGCGGGTCTCCAAAATGACCAAGGAAGCCATTTTACGGGAACAGATGAAAAGCATTGAAGAAGAGTTAGGTGGAGGAGATACGGAACACCAAGAAATTAAAGAATTTGAATTAAAGATTAAAAAGTGTGGTATGCCAAAGCAGGTTTTGGAGAGAGCTAGGAAAGAATTAGGCAGGCTTGCCAAAATGTCTTCCTACAACCCCGAGGCAGGTTATATTAGAAATTATTTGGAATGGTTAACAGAATTGCCTTGGAAGCTTAGTAAAAACGGCAAGATTGATCTCAAAATTGCGGAAGGGATTTTGGAAGAAGATCATTATGGTTTAAAAAAAGTTAAAGAAAGGATTGTAGAATATTTGGCAGTGCATAAACTGGCCGGTAAAATGAGAGGCCCGATTCTTTGTTTTGTCGGTCCTCCGGGGGTAGGTAAAACCTCAATTGGTAAATCAATTGCCCGGGCCCTAAATCGCAAATTCGTCAAAATATCATTGGGTGGAATTCGCGATGAAGCAGAAATAAGGGGTCACCGTCGCACATATGTTGGTTCTATGCCGGGAAGGATAATTCAAGGAATAAAACAAGCCGGTACTCCAAATCCGGTATTCATGCTGGATGAGATTGATAAAATTGGTTCAGATTACAGAGGTGACCCTTCTGCAGCCTTATTGGAAGCTTTGGATCCTGAACAAAATGAGGGTTTTTCTGATCATTATTTGGAAGTGCCTTATGATTTGTCAAATGTGATGTTTATCACCACAGCCAATATTTTGGATACCATTCCGCCGGCTTTAAAAGATAGGTTGGAAGTGATCCGGTACGCCGGCTATACAGAAGATGAAAAATTCCATATTGCCAAAAAGTTTTTGATTCCAAAACAGGTAGAAAACCATGGGTTGAAAAAAGATCAGATAGAATTTGAAGATGACACCATCCATGAAATTATCAGAGGATACACCAGGGAAGCAGGAGTCAGAAATTTGGAAAGGGAATTATCAGCAGTTATCAGAAAAGTAGCCAGAAAAATTGCTGAAGATGATGGTTCCCTGAAACAGTTTAAGATTACCTGCAAAGACATCCATTCTTTTCTAGGGCCGATTAAATTTCTGCCTGTTTTGGCGGAAAAAGAAGATGATATTGGTATGGCCACCGGTCTGTCTGTCACAGAGGCTGGCGGAGAAGTATTATTTATTGAGGTAACTTTGATGCCTGGTAAAGGAGGGTTGCTTTTAACCGGGCAATTGGGTGATGTAATGAAAGAATCAGGGCAGGCTGCGATGTCTTATGTGCGTTCTAATTGGGCAGAACTGGGACTTTCTGAGAAGTTTTTCCAAAAAGTAGATGTTCACGTTCATGTGCCGGAAGGGGCAATTCCCAAAGATGGTCCGTCAGCCGGAATTGCTTTAACCTCAGCCATTATCTCTGCTTTTACCAAAATTGCTATTAAAAAAGAGGTGGCCATGACAGGGGAGGTAACTTTACGGGGTAGAGTTTTGGAAATTGGCGGACTAAAGGAAAAAGTTTTGGCAGCACACAGGGCCGGAGTAAAAACAGTGATTGCCCCTTTTGATAATAAAAAAGATATGGAGGATATACCCGATTATGTCAGAAAAGATCTAAATTTTGTTTTTGTCAAACATATGGATGAAGTGTTAAATGTGGCTTTGGTAAAATCTCCCCAATTGTCTAAACAAAAAGAAATCCCCCTCACTCCGGCTTACCTGGCTTAACTATGCAGAAGATGAGATACATCGGTTACACATCTAAGGTGTAGTATCACTTTAGGGAGGTGATTTTAAAACCGATGTTAAAAACTAGTTGGAGACCCTACAAAAACTCATATTTTACTTCCAA
>JACQIX010000012.1 GCA_016198275.1 Candidatus Daviesbacteria bacterium
CTGGACACGATGGGCCAGGTTGAGGTTGAGGCTGAGGTTGAGGTGCACATAAATAACTGCATGCCCCATCAGATTGGTTAGGACCGGTGGAAAAGGCTCCGCTGCAGCTGTTTGTATACACAGGGCGTGAGGTATTACAATCTATACATTCATTATATTGGAAAACAGGGGTACATTGACCACCTGATGGAGGAGGTGGTTGGCCAGGTGGAGGACCACCAGGAGGTGGACCAACAGGAGGTGGAGGGGCTGGGGGAATTTCTCCTCCGAATCCTGGTTCTTCACAACCTGGAAAAGATGGGTCTAAACAGTTATCATCTTCAGCTAAAACAGCGTTTGGACCTCTTTGCAGATCCCCCAGCACCATTTGCCTACCCCCTGCCAAAAGTACCATGGCAGATAGACCAATTAATAAGTACCTGCTGAATTTTTGCCAAAAAAATAATTTCATAATCTTTTAAACTCTAAATGGACCTGGATAAGTCCGGGCTGGTGGTAGTGCAACTCCCCTATTAGCAAAACGATATCTTATTTCTCTATCCGTCCACCGTATAGCGTTCCAAGACCTGGTTCTTAGATGGCCTGGGCGATTAAGCAATAATCCTAAAGATATTAGCCATCCTGCCAGATCAACACCAAATCTTAAGGGGCGCTGAGTGTTAGTTCCAGAGACCCAATCAACACTTTGGGCTGGAAGATCTAACATAAATACTCCGGCTTTTAGAGTTCCTCCAAGGTAAGGTATTTTATAAATGTCAGTAGCTGCATCAGTTCTGACTGCAGGTTGCTGTTCACCCGCAGGTTTTTGAGGAGATTGAGGAATCGGTTGTTCTGGTGGCGGGATCGTAGCCTCTTTTGCTTGTTGGGCTCGTAATTTTTCAAGCTCTGCTGTCAATTCAGCAGTCTTTTTCGCTTGCTCAGCGTTAGCTGCCCGAGCTCGGGTAAGTTCATTGTCTTTACCGGTATATGCTTGTTCTAATTGGGCAACTTTGGTGGCCAGTTGTTCTGGAACTCTGGCAGCTTGACCAGTTGTAGCAGTTGCGGCAGCAGGAGGGGCGCTAATACTTGGTTTTGCAGGAGGTTGTGTTGGAGGAGTAGTAGTAGCAGCAGGCTTACTTTTCTCTGCATCTGTTTTCTCTTTTGCTCTGGCTTCTTGTGCGTGTTTTATCATATCCATCAGGTTGTCACGGAATATCTTTGCATTATTTTGAGGGTTATCTCCTTGCGGTGTTAATCCAATCTTTCTGCCAAGGATTTCCTGCATCCGTTGATCAACTTTGGTGCCAATTGGATAAACCGCTGCTTGTTTTGCCGCCTTCCTATGGTCTTCTTCAGTGCCGTATCTTCCTCCAACAGCGTAGCCTTCTTGGTTACACGAAACTACGGTATTTATTTCTACCGGTAAAGTAGGATCAGAAGCATTTCTTAGCGGATCTCGTAAAAATGATACTCGGATTTGAACAGCTTTAGTGCCTCGCGGGCCTACCACATTTGATTTTGTTTGTAGAGTTAATTTTGGATCTATGGGGAATATTGCTTCCGCATGATCACCGCCTACAACATTCATATTGCCTCTTGCAATTTCTGTTCTTTTTGATTTGGGATCTTTAGGATCATCTAAAACATTCAAAGACACTTCTCCAAATTGATACGGGCCAACCATAAAATCCACTGTGTCTATAATACCTTTTCTGTTTGGTGTTAAGGGGTGGTCTGCAAATCCATATCCTAGTGCTACGTATTTTTTTACTGGACAATCTAAATCATCTGCTTTGGCTGTGGGAGTGATGCCTGTACCTGCAGGCTGAAAATGCTCTGCTATCAAACTTGCAGCTACTGTTGCGGATGAAACCAGTCCAAATAAAATAAGAAATCTTAAACTTTTGTCTGGTATTTTTCTAACTGATGGACCATAGACGAAGTGGGATAAACTTCTATCTTGTGGTCGCAATGTTATTATATCTGGGGTATGGCCTGAAACTTGATGTTTTTTATCTTCAATTCCCATAATTAGGACGGAGTTTATCACATAGGCTTATAATAATCAATACCCCAAATTATATTGGTTTTCCACTCAACCCGAAGTTAAGTAAATCATTAATAAATCCAATTGCCTGAAGTGGCCAGGTGAAAATTACCGAATAAAAGGAAGGAGAAAGGAAAGATAAAAATGGCCAATGGTAGTAAAGAGCAAAAACAATGGCAAAGACAAAACCAATTATAAAATAAAAAATAGCGATGGTGGAAATGAACTTTTCCGGCGAAATGAAATTTTCTTTAGACATCTCTACTCCACTATATCTTTACTAGATACTACTGTTGCAGCAGCCACTTTCTCCCCGCTCCTTACCCTCATTAAAATTACCCCCTGGGTTTGTCTTTGTAAAGTGGGAACTTGCTGTAAGTTCATCTTAATAAGCTGACCCTTGGTAGAAGTTAAAACCAAAGTATCCATTTTTTTATCAATTGCTTGGGCTGTTACAATCGGGCCGGTTTTTTGGTTGACTTTGGCAGCTTTGACTCCCTGTCCTCCCCTGCCCTGTGAATGCCAGGCAGAAAATTTGGTTTTTTTGCCCAAACCATTTTCCATAATGACTAAAAGTTCTTCATTATCTACTACCTTATTTAAAGAAACCACCTCATCCCCTTTGCCAAGCCTAATCCCTCTGACCCCGGAAGTATCCCTGTGGGTGGGTTTGACCTGAATTTCAGAAAAACGAATTGATTTTCCCCTGTTTGAAACAATAATCAGGTCATCTTTGCCGGAGGTCGGTCCAACCCAGCCTAACTCATCGTTAGGATCTAATTTAATTGCTACTAAACCGTTTTTGCGGATATTGGCATATTCTGCTAAAGCGGTTTTTTTCACAGTCCCAACTTTAGTACACATAAAGAAGTATTTTGTGTTTTCCCCTTTTTGGCGGGTGGTCAAAACCGCAGTGACTTTTTCTCCAGTATCAATATTTATTAAATTGACAATGGCCTGGCCCTTGGCAGCTCTTTGAGTTTCGGGAATTTCCCAAACTTTAATTTGAAAAACCCGTCCCCGGTTAGTAAAAAAGAGGATGTTGTCATGAGTTTGGGTGTAAAAAATATGGGAGACAGCGTCTGTTTCTTTGGTAGAAATGCCTAATTTCCCTTTGCCTCCCCTTTGTTGGGTTTTGAATGAATGGGGAGATTGGCGCTTGATATATCCGCCTTGGGTAATGGTGGCGATAGTGACTTCATTTGCCACCAGATCTTCCTCGTTGAACTCCCCTATTTTTTGTTTATAAACGCGGGTTTTCCTGTCATCAGCATATTTTTCTTTGATTTTAGCCAGTTCATCTTTTATAACTTTTAAGATTTTTTCCGGGTGAGCAAGTAAGTTTTCCAAATAAGCAATTGTTTCTCTGATCATTTTCAGTTCATCCTCAATTTTTTGCCGTTCCAAAGCAGCCAGCCTTCTGAGTTGCATGTCCAATATTGCCACTGCTTGAATGTCCGTTAATTTAAATTTAACAATTAAATTATTTTTGGCTTCATCCGCATCTTTGGATTTTTTGATAGTTTCAATCACCGCATCAATTGAATCAACTGCAATCTTTAACCCTTCCAAAATATGCTCCCGGGCTTTGGCTTCACTTAGCTCAAATTCGGAGCGTTTGCGGACAATTATTTGCCTGTGATGGATAAATTCTTCCAGGATCCGTTTAAGAGTTAACAGGTGCGGTACCCCGTCGGAGAGGCCCACCAGATTAACATTAAAAACCGATTGCATGGCTGTATGTTTGTAGAGGTTATTTAAAATTGATTGGGGTTTGGCGTCTCTTTTTAAATCAAAGACAATCCGCACCATTTGTGTTCTGTCGGACTCATCCCGCAAATCAGCTATTCCTTCTAATTTTTTATCCTTGACCAGTTCGGCAATTCTGGCAATTAGAGTAGCTTTGTTGACCTGATACGGTAGTTCAGAGACAATAATTTGCATTTTGCCCTGGGGGGTTTCATCAATTTCCGCTTTGGCCCTGGTGACAATCCTACCTTTGCCGGTGGCATAAGCTGCCAGGATTTCCGTTTGATCGTAGATGGAAGCGCCTGTGGGAAAATCAGGTCCTTTTATAAATTGGATCAGGTCCTCAACAGTGGCATCTGGGTTTTCTATCATGTAAACAAGGGCATCACAAATCTCCCCCAAGTTATGGGGAGGGATTTGGGTGGCCATGCCAACCGCAATTCCTGAAGCCCCGTTTAATAACAGATTGGGTATCACGGATGGTAATAACACTGGTTCCTGGGTAGTGCCTGAATAATTATCTATAAAATCAACTGTTTTTTTGTTGATATCACGGAGCAGTTCATCGGCAATCGGGGACAGTCTGGCTTCAGTATAACGCATGGCTGCCGGGGAATCGCCGTCAATTGAGCCAAAATTCCCCTGGCCATCTACTAACATATACCTCATGGAGAAATTTTGGGCCATTCTGACCATGGCTTCATAAACTGGAGCATCGCCATGCGGGTGAAAATTTTTCAGCACCTCTCCCACCACAGCTGCACTTTTTTGATAGCGGGAGGTATGATGCAACCCTTGCTGATGCATGGCATAAATTATCCTTCTTTGGACTGGCTTTAGGCCGTCTCTAACATCGGGTAAAGCCCGGGAAACAATCACTGACATGGCATAGTCCAAATAGGACTTTTGCATTTCTTCAATAATAGGTGCCGGTTGTATTTTGCCGATATTGTTCATCTTTGGGAGTATTAAAAAATGGCCATTTAGCCAATTAAATTATACCTTTTTTGGTTCACTTTAAGCAAGGGGTTGATGATAAAATTGTTATATGTCCAAAGAAGCAAATGAATTAATAAAACTAAATGGCTTATTCTTCTTCACCTTATCTGTTGCCAGTATATTTGTTAACTTATTCCTTTTTCAATTAGGCGGCTTTTATGCGGTTATAAAATACGGATTACTTAACCTGACATTTCTTTTAGTCATATACCTGTATTCAGGATACTTATTAAAAAAATATTCCTCCAGCGTTTTAATCCGCACAGGGTTATTATTTTTTACTATTTTATATACCATCCTGCTCCTTTTAGGTGAAAGATCGATCAATTTCCTAATCCCTTTAGGAATAATTAATGGATTAGCAAATGGTTTTTACTGGCCTGGTATCAACCTGATCCAATATAATGTGACTCATGAGCATTCCAGGAATGAGTATTTTGGCAAGTTTAATTTCTTTATCAATATCGGCTCTGCCTTTGGCCCACTTTTAGGTGGTTTAATTATTTATCTTTTTAACTTATATAATCTCAAATTTTTTGGTTATATCGCTGTTTTTTCTTTAGTGGCAATACTATTTGCTATACTTTTTTTGATAACAAATAAATTGCCTAGCTTTGCAGGTATTCAGTATTCATCCCGACAAATATTAAAACATAAGCGTTCTTTGCACTGGAAAATAGTCTTATCACAGCAGTTTCTATATGGACTTTTTGATATTTCTTTTGCTACTATCTCCACAGTTTTAATTTTTCTTTTTCTACAGCAGGAGTTTATTATTGGAGTTGTAAATACAGTTGCTTCGATAATTTTTGCTTTTGCTAATATTTTAGCTATTAGACTTCTTAAAAAAAATAAAAGAATTTATATTTTAGGTACGCTTTTAGCGACTTTTGGATTATATTTATTTGGAATGTCACAAACTTGGCTAGGAATTTTTGGATTAGTCCTATTGACTGACGTATTTTTACCTATTCTAAATATAGTCACCTCAAAAGGGATTTATGACACTGTTGATTCGGTTAAAGAAGAGTGGAAAAATAAATATTACTTTCTAGTAGAAAGAGATATAGCATTAGGAGTTGCACGGATATTAATTTATGCTATTTTACTGATTTTATTTACACCTGAAAACCAAACTGCTATTTCTAAAAACTGGATTCTGATTGTTCCAATTTTTCCGCTGATTATTGGAACACTGCAGATATATAAGGAAAAGGTTTAAGGTAAAGGATATTTTTTGGGCCAATTTCGCCAGGCCTGCAGGTCTCTATACAAAGGAAATTCTTCCTTTTTAACATGATGTAAATGATCGGGATTTTTAATTCGCTCCACAAAAAATTTGCCGTCCAAATGGTCAATTTCATGCTGGAAAATCCTGGCCACATAATCTGAATGTTTTTCTTCCACCATATCCCACCTCGGAGGTAGGACTGAAGCTATACCTGGGGTTTTTAATGTATAAGCCCTAACTTTTACGGAAGTTGACCTGGAGACTATCCCACAAACTTCAGGTAGACTGTAACAACCTTCATACCACTCCCCTTCTTTTTTAGAAGCCCAAATGATTTCTGGATTAATATAAATTCTTAAATCCCCTATTTTACCTTTACCATTAGTTTTAACATCCACTAAAATTATCCTTTTGAAAATGCCAATTTGCGGTGCTGCCAATCCTACCATGATAGGTTTTTGCCGATTTTTTTGCTCACCATAAGCAATCTTTAACATTTTTTGATAGATAGTTTTTATATTTTTGGAAGAGATTTCAGATAAAGGAATTTCCGGAGCTTTTTTTCCAAGAAATAAGTGAGGTTTTGAGAATTTGTTTATCATTTTTTTTAAAGTATAATACAAATTATGGCAATTAGAGTGGGCTTGTTTTTTGGAGGGAGGTCTACGGAACATGAAGTTTCAGTAATTACCGCCCTTGGGGCATATGAACATTTGGATAAGAATAAATATGAAGTAACCCCCATTTATGTAAGTAAAACCGGAGATTTTTACACCAATCCTAAATTTTTGCAATTAAAGAATTTTAAAGATGTAGATTCTTTGCTTTTATCTTCCACCAAGATTAACTTCTCCAAAGGAGGACTAAATTCAGGAGGATTTTTTTCTAAAGCAATTACTTTGGATATTGCGTTCCTTTTCTTCCATGGGTCTTTTGGTGAAGACGGGGTAATACAGGGTCTTTTGGAGATGTATAAAATTCCTTATACAGGTTTTAATGTGATGGGTTCGGCAGTGGCTATGGACAAAGTAATTTCTAAATTAGTTTTTCAAGCCCTTGGTTTTAATGTGGCAAAATTTGTTTCAATTGGCAGAAATGACTGGATTAAAGATTCTAAAAATTGTTTAATTGAAATAAAAAAGAAATTAAAGTTTCCGTTGATTATAAAACCCGCTGATATCGGCTCTACGATTGGTATCAATAGGGCTAAAACTGATATGGATTTGGAGTTTAATATTGAGGTGGCTGCAGTTTATTCGGATAAAATCTTAATAGAAGAAGCTTTTGAAGGCTGCATTGAGGTTAATTGTGCTGCCTTAGGATATAATGATGTAATTCCTTCCCTTTGTGAAATGCCAATCAGATCAGGAGAGACTTTATCTTATGAGGATAAATATTTGAAAGGCGGGAAAAATGCTAAAAGTACTGGCATGGCTTCCCTATCCAGAAAAATTCCCGCTCCCATCAGTCAAAATCTTACCAAAAAAATTCAAGAAACTACAGTTAAAATCTTTAAAGCTTTAGAAGGTTGCGGGGTGGCAAGAATTGATTATTTTGTAGATGTTAAAAAAGAAAAGTTTTACGTTAACGAAATAAACTCCCCTCCAGGATCATTGGCATTTTATCTTTTTGAATTATTGCCAATTGGAATAAAATATTCCCAGCTTTTGGATAGAATCATTGAAGATGGTCTTAAACGTTTTGAAGATCAAAAAAAGACCCAATATATTTTTAATTCCCCCCTTCTTTCCCAAATGGCCAAAGCAGGTGGAATAAATTAAGAATATTGATCCGGCAGATCGTTTTCTAAAAGAATAGCAATTTCAGTGTCATACCTTGCAATTCGTTCAGTCATTTCTTTGGCCATTTGGTAGGCCAAAGATAAACCTTCCTTGGTGGAGCCAACAAAATGGGTGGTTGATTCCGGCTCTTTTAAAACCTGCTTTATTCCTTCCAATAAATATTTTTTGTTATATTCCCCAACAATAATTACCTCATCCCCAATGCAAGCTATATCATTGCCAAGTTGCCTATTTGTTCCAGCTGTTTCTTTTCCCAGTTGCACAAATCCGGGTGTGATGATAATTTTTTTAGCATTGAAACTGTCCAATAATTTTAATGAACTTTCCGCAGATTTTGGGTTAGTGTTGTAAGAATTATCAATTAAAGTAATATTGCCCATTTTTTTAATTTCCATTCTGTGTGGAGTTGGTAATAATAATTTTGCCCGGTCTTTGATTTCAGAAAGAGTTAGACCCAAATTTAGGGCAGCAGCTGTGGCTGCTAAGAAATTTTGTGCGTGATGTTCGCCAATTAAGGGAATTTTGATTTCTGCTTTTCCCTCAGGAGTATGGATGGTGAAAGAAGTGCTGCCACTATTGTTGCTATTTATACTGGTTGCATAAAATGGGTCTTTTTCTCGGCCATAAAAAATCGTGCGGACACTGGGGTGGAGGCTCAAATCTTTAAGTATTTTATATTCCCCATTTAATATTGCCAGCCCGTTTTCCGGCAGACTTTCTACCAGTTCAAATTTGGCTTTCGCGATATTTTCCAAAGAGCCAAATTTTTCCAAGTGCTGAGGAGCAATGGCAGTAATAATACCAGTTTGAGGCTTTATTAAAGAGGCAATCTCTTTAATCTCCCCTTGCCGATATGCTCCAATTTCGCAGATAAAAATATCAGTATTTTTTTTAACTTGCTCCAAAATAGTTTGAGCAATACCCAGCGGGGTATTAAAACTTTTAGGGGTTTTAACTACATAATATTTTTTAAATAAAAGGGTAAATAAAATATCTTTGGTAGAAGTTTTGCCGAAAGAGCCGGTGAGCGCTACCACTTTTAAATTTGGAAGTCTGGATAATTTATTTTTGGTTTGTGTAAGTATTTTTTGTTTCTGATAAAACTCCAATGGAGAAATTAAAATTTGGGAAACCACTAAAAATAATGGAAAATAAAGAAACTTAATAAGTAAAAGAAGCAAAGTAAGCCCTAAATTACCTATCAGCAGATAGGAAGTTACTGCCGAATCTAAAATAATCAGTGCCGTACTTTCAACTGCCAAAAGTTTTGCTTTTGGGGTCCATTCTAATTTGTGTTTTTTCTGTAAGTTTCTTTTTAATAGATTATTAGAAAACCACTTCAAAAAATCCCAGGATTTATATTCCAAAACTTGGAAAATATAAAGATGATCAAATAAAGGGAATATTTTATGAAAAATCTTTGATATAATAAGCAAACCTTTCCGGGTCGTAGATATGTAAAAAATGACCCTTATCTTCCAAAGATATCAGCTTAGAATTTTTAATTAATTGATACATTCTTTTTCCATATTTTATAGGAACTGCCCTGTCTTTTTCTCCGCAAATAATTAATGTCTGGGTATTAATTTTTTTTAAATCTTGGGTTAAGTCTTCGTTTAAAGTTTTAACTAGAGTGTCTTTCATCACGCCTACATTATAGTAGTCAGATTCAATTTTTCTGTAAAATTTTTTTCTGATAAGAGATTTAATATTAAAAATATCTGGAATTAGAAAATGGAAAATTTTTGCTAATGGATAAATTAATACTCTTTTGATAGATGGATCAGGTTTTAGGCCGGAAGAACCTACTAATATTAATTTATCAACTAGATTAGGGTGTATGGCAGTTAATTTGATTGAAACTTTGCCGCCAAAAGAATGTCCTAACAGAAAGGGTTTTTTAATATTATTATTTTTGATAAACTCTGCCAGGATTTTGGCATAATCTTCGCTGTCGCAGGCCTTTTTTGGAATATCTGACCTGCCAAAACCAGGCAAATCTATCAGCCATAAAGTAAAATTGTCTTTGAGAAAATCTATGGCGGGCCAAAAGGTGGATACATCCATTCCCCATCCGTGCAGCATAATTAAATCTTTTCCCCTGCCTACTTTTTGATAATATATATTTAGGTCGTTAATTTTAGAATACATATTATTTAAAAACTTTTTGAACTGCTATATTGAATTTTCTGCCTCTGTCAAATTCATTTTGGAATAAATTAAAAGAAGTAGCTGCCGGAGAGAAAAGAATTACATCCCCCTCTTTAACAAAAGATTTTACATCAGTAAGTAATTTTTCAAGATCATTAAAGGTACCGGCAACTAAATCCTTTTTTGTGATTAATCTTTTCATTTCTTCTGTAGAGTCTCCTTCTAAGAAAAAAATCTTTTTAACATTTCGTTGTACGATCGTACACCAAATTGTATAATTGATGCCTTTATTCATCCCTCCGCAAATTAGAATAATATTCGGTTCTTCATCTTCATTTTTGGTCCCAAGAGCTTTTAAGGCTTGAATAGTTGCATCAGGATTGGTGGCAGTTGAATCATTGTAGATTTTAAAGCCGCACCATTCTTTTATTAGTTCCATTCTGAAAGGTATCCCCCTAAAAGTAGATAAAGTTTGTAAGATTGTTTTTTCACACATCCCTAAAATTTTTCCCACAGCCAAAGCAGCAGCCATATTGGATTTATTATGATTCCCTTTTAACAGAGGATTAAAATTTTTTGGTAAGTCCTCAGAAGAATAGAAATTTTTTTGTCCTTTGAAGCCTTTTAAAAAATTAGTATTGTTTATTGTTGTCTTATCTCTATTTATGAATAAAAAGTCATCCTTGGTTTGATACTTCCCGATTATTCTTTTGGCATCTTTATATTCGGTCAGAGACGAGTAGTAATTAAGATGATCAGGGTAAATGTTGGTAATAACAGCATATTTTGGAGAAACTTTATGTTGATCGAATGCCTCAAGTTGAAAAGAAGATAATTCCAAGACTATTAGGTGCTTATTTTTTTTCGCTTTCATCATAGTAATTATATCCAGGATACTTTTACCAATATTGCCTGCCAGTGTTACACCATGAGGGTGATTTCTCAAGATTTCATAAATCATCGATGCTGTGGTGGATTTGCCTTTGGTTCCTGTTATACCAATAATCTGAAATGATTTCACAAAATCTAAAAAAATTCCCATATCCTGTTCCATTTTTTTACCTTTTTTTAAGGCATATTCTATATATGGGTTCCCAGGTTTTACTGCCGGATTTTTAATGATTAAATCTGCCCAGTCAATATCTTCATTTTTGTGTCCATCCAAAGAGTATTCAATATTAGGGTATTTTTTGAGTTGATCTATAGATTCCTTTAAGACCTCCTTACTTTTGAAATCAGTTACTTTAACCTTGGCACCTTGAGATGCAAAAAAATTAGCAGAACCCACTCCTCCTTGATTTAATCCTAACCCAAAGATTAATACTTTCTTATCTTTAAAATTATTCATTTATGATATTATACCGTGCGTATGAATTCTAATCCAATTGGGGTGTTTGATTCAGGCATTGGAGGGTTAACTGTAGTCAATGAAATTTTAAAACAATTGCCTAATGAAAGCATTATTTATTTAGGTGATACAGCCAGGGTTCCTTATGGAACTAGAGGTAAAGAAGTTATTACAAAATTTGCCTTAGAACTGGCTAACTTTCTAATCCGAAAAAAAATAAAATTTTTGGTGGTTGCTTGCAATACAATTTCAGCTATAGCCCTTCCAGAAATAGAAAAAATCTCGCCTGTTCATATTTTAGGAGTTGTTGATCCTGCTGTTAAAAAAGCTTTAAAAACTACCAAAATTAAAAAAATTGGGGTGATTGGTACTTCAGGAACTATAAACAGCAAAGTTTATGAAAATAAGATAAAAGAATTAGATTCTAAGATAGAAGTTGTAAGTGTGGCTTGCCCATTGTTTGTTCCAATTACCGAAGAAGGGTTTAATGAACATGAGGCAACTAAGATGATAGCAAGAGAATATTTGGAACAGATTAAATCTTCAGGTGTGGATACTCTAATTTTGGGATGTACTCATTATCCTCTTTTGGATAATGTTATCCAGGAAATTATGGGAGAAAATGTGGTTTTAGTAGATTCAGCCCAACCAACAGCCAAAGAGTTAAAAAAACTTTTAGAAGAAAAAAAGCTTTTATCAGAAAATTCAGAGCCTACTTATCAGTTTTTTATTACTGATGCTCCAGATAGAGTTTATCAGATAGCATCCAAGTTCTTTAGCCAAAATTTGGTGGATCGAATTAAGAAGATAACTCTCTAGCCAATTTATCCGTATCTCCTGCACTCATGAAAAAGAGTATATCCCCTTTTCTTATCTCTGGTTTTAGTTTTTCTAAAACCTTATTGGTTGATCCAATATAGGTAACAGTATCTCTTCCTACAGCATCTACCAATTGTTGCGAGGTAACTAGATTTGTATTTAATTCTCTAGATGGGAAGATATCCATGATAAAAGTTTTATCTACAGGAACTTCTTTAAAGACTTTTACAAAATCATCAAATAAAATTTTAGTCCGGGAGAACATATGTGGTTGATAAACTAAAAGTATCCTTTCATTTGGAAATTTTTGTCTGGCTGCTTCCATGGTTACTTTGATTTCCGTTGGATGGTGTCCAAAATCGCTGTACACTTTTGCTTCTTTGTATTCCCCAATATATTCAAACCTTCTGCTTACTCCTGTATAGCCTTCTAGGCTTTGTCTGATTATTTGGGGGTCAATACTTAATATGAGTCCCACTTGGAATGCAGCAGATGCATTTATGATATTAAATTCTCCAGGGATGTGTAATGTAAAATCTATAAGCGAAGCTTGCGAGCTTTCGCTCTTAAGATGTTTTGAGTAATCAATAATTGTATTGACACCCTTGGGGTGGATACTTAAAATTTGATTTACTACAGGATCTGAGAAATTGGCTATAATTGTGTTTTTGGTTTGGAAAAGAAATTCTTTAAAACTTTCCTTAACTGCTTCAAGGTCTTTAAAATATTCCGGATGGTCCATTTCAATGTTGGTAACAACAGTTATATCGGGTTTAAAGTGTAAAAAATTATCATTAAATTCATCCGCTTCAATCACAAAATATTCTCGATCGTGAACTTTTTGTTGTGGTATTCTGAAGTTTGTTCCCCACCTGGGTACTATTGCTCCTACTTCTACTGCAGGATCTAATCCTGCATCTTCCAAAATTTGGGCAATCATGGCAGTGGTGGTGGTTTTGCCATGGGTGCCGCAAACCGCAATCACAAATTTATCTTTGGTTAGATATTCACCAGCAAATTGCTGCCAAGTCAGGATTGGGATATCCTTTTCCTTGGCTGCTAAAAGTTCCGGGTTATTGGGATCTAAAGAAAAAATAGCTGGAGTTACAGCCAAAATGTCAATTGAGCCGGCACCCTTGGGGTGGAAACGTAAATGTTGAGGGCTGTGTTCTGTTTGAAGTTGCTCTTTATTAAAAACAGTAGTAAATTTATTGTGGGGTTCAAGGTCGCAGCCCGTCACCTCATAACCTTGAGCTTGGGATAAAGCAGCTGTAGCAGACGCCCCGCTCCCCCCTATTCCTAAGAAATGTACCTTCATTTATACATATTTTAACATTTGGTGGACATTTTTTATGGTATGAGAGGGAAAATTGGCGATTCTGATTTGATTATCTTTATTGTCTCCATACCCTGCTCCAACTAAAAATCCTTTTTTTGAAAGTTTATCCCTTACCTTTTCAGATTCTCCTTTAACATCAATGACTAAGGTAGTAGAGGATCTAAATTGAGGATTTTTAATGAAGGGTTGATATATCCTATGGCTGTCAAAAAAATCATACATTAGTTTAGCTTTTAGATCTATCTCTTTCCTAATTTTATCTAATCCTGTCCTTAGCATATCTTTGATAACCATATTTAAAAGATAAATGTTTAAGACATTGGGAGTTTCAGGGGTTTGAAAATCTTGGGCTTTTTGGGAAAGATTATTAAGACTATGGTAGCTGCCTACAGTGACACCTTTTTTAACAAGTGTGCCGGTTTTTTGTAAAGTTTTAGGACTGACTATGATAATTGCCAATCCTGCGGGTAACCCAAATCCTTTTTGAACTGAGAAAAAAGTTATGTCTACGTATTTATAATCAATATCAACAAAAGGCACAGAAGAAACTATATCTGAAGCAATTAATTTTTCAGGATAATTCTTTTTTAGCTGATAGATTTGTTCGGGCGGAATCCAAAAACCTGTAGAAGTATCATTTTGAGTAATACAAATAATCTCTGCTTTCTTGGGAATTTCTAAATCTGCAATTTCTTTATCAAAAGTGGTCTCAACTTCAACAGTTGTCACCTTTTTCCCAAGTTGGCTAGCATAATTTGCCCAAGCTCTACCAAATGATCCGCTGATGAGATGGAACGAGTAATTTTGAACACATCCTTGAATAATCCTTTCCATACTTTCTAAAGCAGATGCAACAAAAAAGATTTGATAATTACTGGGAATATTAAGCAGTTTTTTTAAGTTGTCTGTGGTATCTTGAAACAATTTTTTAAATTCTTTACCCCGGTGGCTAAGGGAGGGGACATTGTCTTCAGTAGCGTTTTGAATATGCTTATTAAATGTTGGATAAACTTGGGACGGGCCAACAGTAAAATATACTTTTTTCATTGGTACTGAGTTTATCAATGTACGGCTTCGCTCAGGACTTCAGATGTCCAAAGTGGCCATCTTCGCATGCGTTTGGATAAATCTTTTTCTGGGCGGGACTTCATCACCCATCAGCATGGTAAAAACCTCATCCGCTCCTACTGCGTCTTCAATTGTAACCTGTTTTAAGACACGATTTTGCGGATTCATGGTGGTTTCCCAAAGCTGATCCGGATTCATCTCACCCAACCCTTTGTAGCGGGAGATGATAATCTGTTGGTTGTCACCTAAACTTTTTAAAACCTGGTTTTTTTCCTCATCAGAATAAGCATATTGTAATAATTTGCCTTTTTGCAGTTTATAAAGTGGCGGTTGGGCAATGTACATATATCCCCGGCTGATTACTTCCGGTAAATACCGGAAAAAGAAAGTTAACAGCAGAGTCCGGATATGTTCTCCGTCAACGTCTGCATCAGTCATTAGGATAACCCGGTGATATCTGATTTTCCCGTAATCTACCGTATCTCCAATGCCTGTCCCCAAAGCAATTACCAAAGCCTTGATTTCTTCAAATTCCAAAATTTTATCCAAACGTGCCCTTTCCGTGTTAAGAATCTTGCCTCTTAAGGGCAAGATTGCCTGGAATTTTCTATCCCTGCCTTGTTTGGCACTGTTATGTACAAAAACACCAGCAGCTAAGGCAAAATTATGGGTTTCTGGTATCTCTAAATCATAAACATCTATTTTTTCTGTTAGTTTAACAATTTTTTTAACCTTGTGGTTAAAATTGTGAACAGCATCTCTTAATTTTTTATAATCTCCATCAAAGAATCTTTGGGTAATTGTTCCCAATCTTATTAAACTCTTGTCATTAGTATGAATGCGTATTTGTTCATATTTGTCTTCAGTAATCATTCCTTCCTTTTCCTGGATTTGCTTTAACAACTTTAATGCTTTTAGGAGATATGTTTTATTATATGATTTTTTACGTCTAATTCTAAATTCCTGGGTCCATTGGTCTTTTGTTTTTTCGCTTCTCCACTTGAGTAAAGTCTCATTTTTCCATTGTTTCTTCGCCAGTTTTGATAGTAATTGTTTTTGTTCAGGGTGGAAATCATAGAACTCTTTGGTTCTGATTGATTGTAAATCACGGTTCATTTTATCAGTCCAATATTTTTGTTGCTCTTTAAGCAGACGATCATTATTTTCTTTACGATACTTAGCAGAAAAATTATAAAATTTCATAAATTTGGCAGTCATATATTGTTTATATTCCTCGTTTTCCCATTGTTTTTTAGCTCTTTCTGACAACATTTTTCTCATTTGAGGTTGTGTCATTATTTTTCTAATTTTTTCTCTATATTTACTTGTTTGATGTAATTTTCTTGCTTTCTCTTTAACATCCGGTCGATGAAGAGTCATTTTAAGGTGCTGATGGTGGTAGCGAAGATGTTCCTCTTTTGACAATTTCACTATGTTATCAGGATTGTTGTTTAATTTATTAAAATCCTTATGGTGTCTATGTCCGTTAGATTCTGCGTATATATTATTCTCTAGGTTATATTTATCAGCAAGAAGATGAGTAAAAATCCAACGATTCATTTTAGTATCAAAGACTAGCTCATATCCCTCTATAGTTATTCTTTTACCTAATCGAGAAATTTGTCTTCTCAGAGGCATTAAAGAATCGCTGGTAGTTAGATTTGAAGCTTGTTTATAAGTTCCATCTCTTAACATAAATAGATGGTCAGGAGTACATACAATTTCCTCTTCGTTATCTAAGATAACTTTGATTACCTCTGCATCTTTTCTAGTTATCCTAGGATTTAATATAGGGGCTAAACCGATTGTTCCATCAGCTTTAATTGTATAGCAATAATTCTTTTTCCCCAGTTTATTTTCTTCAACTAATTGTTTAAAAGTTAAATTACGGCTATCAACTAAAATTATTTTAGTATCTTCAGAAAAACATCCTCCTGCTGAATCCCCTTCCACTATATACAATTCTGACTGTGAAGCATCTTTTTCCTGACAATCAGCTAGCTTACCAGGTAAAGTCATCCCCTCCAGCGCCCCTTTTCTGATCACCGCATCTTTGGCAGCTCTGGCAGCAGCTCTGGCTCTGGCTGCCAGCATCACTTTTTCCAAAATGGACCGGCCATCAGCAGGGTTTTCTTCAAAAAACATATCCAGTCCTTCCTTAACTACTTGAGAAACAATCGGTTGGACTTCGGCATTGCCTAATTTTTCTTTGGTTTGAGATTCAAACTGGATTCTATCCGAATCCATCTTGATTGAAATTACGGCTGTTAAACCCTCTCTCATATCCTCGCCGGTCAGATTTTCATCTTTTTCTTTCAAAGCTTCCATTTTTCTAGCATAGTCATTGATTGCCCTGGTTAAGGCAGTTCTGAAACCGGTCAGATGTGCCCCTCCTTCGGTGGTGGGGACTACGTTGGCAAAGGATTCAACATTTTCATTGAAACCATGGTTGTATTGGATGGCTACCTCCACATCTACCCCTTCCAATACCCGTGATATCAAAATTGGCTCGGGATGAATAAGAGCTTTATTTCTATTGAGGTGTTTAATTAAGGTAGCCAAGCCTGACTGGAAATAAAAATGGCGTTCAACTCCACTTCTTTCATCATAAATATGAAAAAAAATGCCGGCCACTAAATATGCCACTTCCTTGATTTGTTTCTCTAGCCTATCAAATTCAGGTTTAATGATGGAAAAAATCTCCTTGTCCGCTTTGAAAGAAATTTTAGTGCCGTTTTTTACTTTCCACTGAAATTGGGTTTTAAATGGCAGCAATTCCTCTTTTTTAATTTCAGCAACTTTGTTTTTGGCCTTGCCTTTTGTATATTCCTGGAAATAATTCTTGCCTTCCCGTCTGACTTCTGCTCTTAAATAATCCGAGAGAGCATTAACAGCAGAAACCCCCACCCCGTGCAAGCCGGTCGAGACTTTATATCCTCCTTGGCCAAACTTCCCTCCAGCATGCAGGGTAGTCATAATTACCTCCAGGGCTGATTTACCTACTTTTTTATGAATCTCCACAGGGATTCCCCTGCCATCATCAGCTATAGTTATATAATCATCCTCGTGCAAAACTGCCCAGATATTTTTGGCAAAACCGGCCAAAGCTTCGTCAATGGAATTATCAACAACCTCTTTTATCAGATGATGAAGTCCCCGCAGGTCAGTTGAGCCAATATACATCCCGGGACGTTTGCGGACAGGCTCCAAGCCTTCCAAAACTTGAATTTGTTCTGCAGAATACTTCGTGGAATCTTTAGCCATTAAAAAACCTTTTTGAGGTAAGTATACCTTAACATTTTTTATCGGGCATCACAAGCATTAAATACTCCAGTATTGCCCTGATGTTTACATTTTGTCTAGCCCACTGTTCTGTTTGCAAAAGCACTTTTAAAAAAAGAATATTTGAGGGGGCACCCTTGGGGTGGAGCCTCAAATCTTTGTGAAAAAAAATCAATAATGCGTGAAAAAACTCTTCTCTGTCTTTTAATTTCTCAATAAAAGCAAAACGTTCTTCTGGGGCGGAACCTAATAATTTCTCTATATCACCCTCATATTTAGAGACAAGAGGCTGTGGGTTAAGGTAAATAATTTCACAGCGGGAAGTGACAGTGGGCAAAATTTGAGCATCCGAGGAAGCTGCCAAAATAAAAATAGCCTCTTTGGGTAATTCCTCCAGAGTTTTTAACAGAGCATTCTGGGCTTCAAGTGTGAGGCTGCCTGCCTGTTCAATGATTGCTGCCCTGCCTGCAGAGTATGGTTTTAAAGAAAAATGACGGGTTATTTTTCTGGCCTCGGCAACCCCCAATTTCTGACCCGTCCTAAAGTATAAAACATCAGGGTGGTTTAAATTTAGACTGCCTGACTGTAAAGCCAGAATTGCATTGATTTTTTCTTTGATATTTTCCAAAGATGAAGAAATTAACAGTTTGGCAAGCATACCAACCTTTTAGCATACTTATTATTGAGAGAGCAAGAGTTCTTTTGGCATTGACACTAATTTGGCAATCTGAGCATAATGTAAACAATAATGCCCATACAAGCTGCTCAATTAAATACTTTAGAAGATATCCTGTTTAAACAAGGACTATTAACTTCCGATCAGCTCTCCGCTATCAAACTGGAAAGCATTAATTCCGGACAGAGCGTTGACAGGATTCTGATTGCTCATAATTTGGTGCCAATAGATAAAATCACCCAAGCCAAAGCCCAAATATTAAACGTGTCTTATGTCAAAGTTGAAGGTAAAGCGATTGCTGCCAATATTTTAAACCTGATTCCCGAGGCTGCAGCTAGACGCTACAAGATTATTCCTTTTGATGAAAAAGGAGAAGAGTTATGGGTGGCTATGGCAGATCCTTTGGATATCCAAATTATCCAATTTATTGAAAAAAGAAGCGGTAAAAGAGTGAAGTCGTTCTTGGCCTTATCAGACGATATATTAAAAGCTATTTCCGATCAATATTCCCAAAACTTAACTTCAGAAGTTACCTCGGCGTTAAAAGAAGTAGAATCCGTCAAACCGGAAGGAGAAATTAGTGTAGGTCCGGAGATTTTGCGGGAAGCGCCGGTTGCCAATATTATTGATCAGCTTTTGGAGTACGCCATCAAAAGCCGGGCCTCGGATATCCATATTGAACCACAAGAAGAACATACCCGCATCAGATACAGAATTGACGGGATCTTGCAAGAAAAAGTTCTGCTGCCAAAAGGGGTTCATGACGCTTTAGTTTCCAGAATCAAAATATTATCAATTTTAAAAATTGACGAAAAAAGGTTACCCCAGGATGGCAGGTTTACCTTTACCTGGAAGCAACACGAAGTTGATCTGCGTATTTCTACAGTCCCGACTGTTTTTGGAGAAAAGGTGGTTTTAAGGTTGTTGCCTAAATCAGCCGGAGCTCCCAGTTTATTGGAACTCGGGTTGCGGGGTGGTTCTTTGAAGAACCTGGAGTCGCAACTTTTAAGAAGTCACGGCATTATTTTGATCTGTGGCCCAACAGGCTCAGGAAAAACCACCACTCTTTATTCAATCTTGACCAAAATTTCCACTACCAGGGTTAATGTGGTGACTATTGAAGATCCGGTGGAGTACCAAATTCCTGGGGTTAATCAAGTCCAGGCTAATCCCGCTTTTGGTTTGACTTTTGCCTCTGCTTTAAGGTCTTTTTTGCGTCAGGATCCGAATATTATTATGGTAGGAGAAGTGCGGGATACTGAGACAGCTGATTTGGCAATCCAGGCTGCTCTGACCGGCCATCAGGTTTTTTCAACGCTTCATACCAACTCTGCCTCAGGAGCCCCTCCCCGGCTCTTGGACATGGGGGTTGAACCATTTTTATTGGCATCTGCTTTAAATGCGGTGGTAGCCCAAAGGGTGGTGCGTAAAATCTGTCCTCATTGCCCCATTGAGCTGATACCCCCCCAGGAAGTGGTGGAAAATATTAAATTAATCCTGGGTAAATTTTTGCCTGCTTCTTTTAATGTTGCATCCAGGCTTTTTAAAGGAAAAGGTTGTTCATTTTGCGGCAATACCGGCTATTTGGGCAGAATCGGCATTTTTGAGGTGCTGATTATTAATGAGGTAACTATTAAATTAATATTGGAACATGCTTCCTCCGGTGATATTGAACAATCTGCCGTTTCCTCAGGCATGATTACCATGAAACAGGATGGTTATTTGAAGATTTTGGAAGGTGTGACAACTTTGGAAGAAGTATTGAGGGTAGCCCAGGACTAATTATGAATATTAACCAGATGTTGGATATAACAGTTCAAAGAAAAGCTTCGGATTTGCACCTGTCAGTAGGGTATCCTCCGACTTTGCGGGTTCACGGTGAGCTTATTTCTATTGCAGGTGAGGGTTCTGCAACTGCAGAACAGATTGAAAGTCTAATTAAGCCTCTTCTTTCGGAAATTCAGCTAAGGATTTATCAACAAACCCTGGAGCTGGATTTTTCTTTTGAATTTGAAAGAAAAGCCAGGTTTCGGGTTAATTTATACAGACAAAGAGGAAATCCGGCTGCAGCTTTAAGGTTGATCCCCTTCCGTATTCCATTGATGGAAGAATTAGGTTTGCCTGAAATTTTAAATAAAATCATAGAACTAAAACAAGGCTTTATTTTAGTTACCGGGCCTACCGGTCATGGTAAATCAACCACCTTGGCTTCTTTTATAGACAGGATTAACCAAACACGGAACGTGCATATTATTACCATAGAAGATCCGGTTGAGTATGTATTCGGAGCCGGTAAATCCTTGATTGAACAAAGGGAGATGTACAAAGACACCAGGTCTTGGAACAATGCTTTAAAATCAGCTTTAAGGGAAGATCCGGATGTGGTTTTGATTGGCGAGATGAGGGATTTGGAAACCATTGCTTCAGCCATGACCATAGCAGAAACAGGACATTTGGTTTTTGCCACATTACATACCAATTCAGCTGCCCAATCAATTGACCGGATTATTGATGTTTTTCCTGAGCTTCAGCAGCCGCAAATCAGGATTCAGCTGGCTTCAACTTTGGAAGTAGTTCTCTCTCTTCGTCTTATACCGACTATAGAACCAGGCAGAGTGTTGGCTTCAGAGATATTATTTGCCACCCCGGCTGCCCGCAACATTATCAGGGAGAGAAAAACCCATTTGATGGATAATTTGATTGAAACATCAGCTGAATTGGGTATGCAAATTTTGGAAAAGTCTTTAGCAGGATTGGTCAAAAGTGGCAAAATTTCTCAGGAAATGGCTTCCAGATTTGCCTTGCGCCCGGATTTGCTGGAAAAGTTTCTTAGGTGACCCTATGGCTGAATTTAACTACAAAGCTAAAGATACGCAAGGAAGCGATCATGTCGGTAGCATCCAGTCTGGTGATATTCATACAGCTGCCACTACCTTGCGGAAAAAAGGCTTAGTCGTCATTTCTGTTAACCCTAAAAATTCTGCCGGAAATACATTTTTGAGCCGTTTTTTAAACAGGGTAAGTTTTTCTGAGTTGGTGATTATTACCAGGCAGCTGGCTACCATGATTTCCGCCGGACTGGTTTTGTCAGAGGCAATTGATATTTTAGAAGAACAACAGAGTAATAAAACTTTAAAGCGGGCTTTGACTGATATTTCCCAAGATATCAAGGGAGGCTTAACTTTGGCCCAGGCTTTAGGTAGGCATCCTGATATTTTCCCCCGTCTATATATTAATCTGGTTAAATCAGGCGAGTCTTCAGGTAAACTTGATACGGTTTTACTGCAAATGGCTGAAAGTTTGGAAAAAGATCGGGAGTTTAAAGCCAAAGTCAAAGGGGCGATGATTTATCCGGTGGTGGTTTTAACCATGATGCTTGTAGTGATTGTTATCATGATGATTTTTGTCATCCCAAAACTCGTGACTTTATATGACCAGTCCACAATTGAACTTCCCCTGCCTACTAAAATATTGATCGGCACTTCAAATTTATTCATTAATTTTTGGTGGCTTGGAATAATTTTGATAATAGCTGCTTTTGCCGGTATTAACAGATGGAAAAAAACGCCCGAAGGCAATCTTTTTTTGGGCAAACTGGTATTGAAAATCCCGATTATAGGCAGAATTATTATTAATGTGACTTTAACCAACTTTAACCGCACTTTTGGGCTGTTGACCTCTGCCGGCATTCCGCTTTTGGAATCAATCGGCATAGTCTCTGATTTAACAGATAATCCGGTATTTAGAGGGGCCCTCAAGGATGCATACGCTGGGGTGGAGAAAGGACTACCTTTTTCTTCTTTGCTGGTAGCTAATGTTTTTCCCAAAATAGTCAGCCAGATGATTAGAGTGGGAGAAGAAACAGGTAAAGTGGATGAGATCTTTTTTAAACTGGCTGATTATTTTGAATCAGAATCAGATCATTTGGTCAAGAATTTGACTGTGGCCATTGAGCCGATTGTGCTGGTAATTTTAGGAATTGGGGTGGCATTTTTGGTGATATCAATTATATTGCCGATTTATAAACTTACAACCAGTTTTTAATTGATTTTAACAATTGATTGGCTACTTGACTAACTGTTGTTAATTATGTCTACAATAAAATAAAGAAAAATAATTTAATTCTGAAGGGGGGTGAATAATCTGAAAAAATCTGCTCAAGTTTCATTCAAAGGATTTACTTTGGTGGAACTTTTAGTAGTTATAGCAATTATTGCCATTTTAGCAGCGGTGGTAATTTTGATTATTAATCCGTTAGAACTTACGCGAAGAGGAAGAGATGCTGCCAGACTTACAGATCTGGCCAATTTACAAAGCGCCATTACTGTGGCAGTACAGGAAGCCACTGGTGCCGGTGCAGTAGGAGTACTGTGCAAACAATCAGGGTCATATCCGTGTAGCGGGTCCTCCCATACCGGTACAAGATCATCCAACGGTACCGGATGGTCAAAGGTGGATTTGTCAATTCAACAAAGCGTGTCTGTGCCAACTTTGCCGGTTGACCCGACCAATGATGCTACCCTTCACTACACTTATTGTGCTGATAATGATACCTGGGAAATTGATACGGTTTTGGAGTCAGCGCAACAATCAGGCAAGATGATTGCTGATGGTGGAAATGAGGACAGTAGGTATGAGACTGGTTCTGACTTAAACTTAATTGCCTTAGCCGGGGTTTGTACTTACTAAGCATAAGCTTTGGTTAGAAGAGAATGAATATCTGGTTTATTTTAACAGGTTTTGTAATAGGGGCATTACTGGGTAGTTTGGTAAAAGCATTGGCTGACCGTAGTTTATCCAAAAGGTCGTTTTGGGGAAGGTCGTACTGTACTTTTTGTAAAAAGAATTTACACTGGTACGACCTTTTTCCCATAATTTCTTTTTTAATTTTGCGGGGGAGGTGCCGGTATTGCCATAAAAAGATAAGTATTGAGTATTTGCTGGTGGAGGTAGTTTTAGGAGCTCTGGTGGCTGTTACTTTTTGGCAAAGCTTTCCCAGTTTCCAACCAGTTTCCAGTTTTCAGTTTTTACTAAAAATATTTGATTTGCTTTTTAAAACTTTCTTTATAACAGTTTTATCAGTACTTATCTTAACTGACATTAAGAAAATGTTTATTCCGGATAGGGTGGTTCTGCCTGCCATAGTCATTGGTTTTCTATTAAGTTTGGGCCTAACTATTTATAAGATCTCCTACTTATATTATTACCTTAATCAAACGCCCATTGGTAGATTACTGCTTCCTCCCAAAAGCGATTATTTCTTAAGACACGCAATTTATAATGCCTCGCCACTTTTATCCGGGGTTTTAATGGCTGTAATAATCGGAGGGTTTTTTATGAGCTTGATTATAATTACCAAAGGCAAAGGCATGGGTGGAGGGGATGTTAAGCTGGGTGCTTTTATGGGATTAATGCTGGGTTTTCCGCAGGCTTTGATTGCCATAATCTTATCCTTTTTAAGCGGGGCAATATTTTCCATTATTTTAATTATTTTAGGGAGAAAACACTTTGGCCAATCTATCCCCTTTGGACCTTTTTTAGTAATAGGCAGCCTGGCAGTGATTTTTTGGGGAGAGCAGATACTTAATTGGTATTTACATTTGTCAATTTAGCTTTAAAATGGGGGCTTGACAGAAATTTTCGGGTATGCCAATAATGGATTATAGATGAAAAAATTTCTGCCCAAATCAGTTAATAACCTTCAAGGTTTTACCTTAGTTGAACTGTTAGTTGTTATTTCCATAGTTGCCATACTTTCAGTTATTGGAATTACATTGTATTCCGGACTTCAGCAAAATGCCAGGGATGCTAAGAGGAAAGCAGATATAGAGGCGATTTCTAAAGCATTAGAAACAAATTATAATAGCGCTTCACCAACACCTTACCCTATTCTAGCAGCTACCATGTTTGCATCAGGAGCTATTCCAACTGATCCTCGAACCGGTGCTGCTTATACAGGTATACCAGCCGCCGCCGCCGCAACATATATGGTTTGTGCAACTCTTGAAAGAAATACAGGTAATGCTACTTCAAATGCAGGAGTCGGTCTAGGAACAACAACTACTGGTGGATTCCATTGCCGACAGAACACACAATAATACCTCTCCAATCTATATCAATTATGAGATTAAAACGGAATGGTTTTACCTTAGTTGAACTTCTGGTTGTTATTGCCATTATTGCCATACTTTCTATAATTGGCATAGTAGCATTCAGCGCATTTGTTAAAAATGCCCGGGATGCCAGGAGGCAATCTGATTTAAAAATTATCCAGTCTGCTTTGGAAGAATATTTTGCCGACCAAAAATATTATCCTACTTCGATGAGTTTTACTGCCACTTTTGCTCTGACAAATGCTACTGGTTTGTCGCCAGCCCCGCCAGTTACTAAAACTTACTTAAACAATGTGCCGATTGGCCCTACCGGCAGTTCTGAGTACCAATATAAAGCCTTAAAACGGAGCGGAGTTACATGGGTAGATTGTGCCGGTGCCAGTCCTTGTTACGGATATTGTTTATATGCAAAATCAGAAAATCTGACACAAAGTGTTATTCCTTGTACTTCAAATAATCCAGATTCAGTAGTATTTAAACTTGAAGTTACATCTCCATAGTGTTACGTTAATATAGCCATATGAAATCTTTCGGATATACACTGGTTGAACTGTTAGTTGTTATTTCAATAATGGCTATTTTAGGGGCAATAGGTTTTGCCGGTTTTAAAAATTTTGCCGAAGACCAAATTTTGACCAAAGCTACCGGAGTGGTTCAGACTGTTTTAAGGCTGGCCCAATCCAATGCCACAGCTGGAGTTTTTTGCAATGGTAGCGGCGGAGCAATCTGGAGGGTAAAATTTGAAAATCAATTTAAGCTGGATTTGATTTGTGCACTTCCTATAGCAACTCCCCCGGTTGCTTACACTCTAAGAAGTTATAATTTAGAAAATGCCAAAGTATTATCCATCACCAGTTCTGCCTGCTCTTCACCCCCGCCTATTTTTCCTAATTTTTATCTGTTTGTAAATTACAGCCCGATTAACGGAAAAGTAGATTTTTACAGGGCTGATGGTAACGACGATTGCATTAATGGTAACCAATCACTTCCTAATCCAACTTTGACTATTGAGTTGCAAAATACCAAAAATTTAAAGACCAAAAAAGTTATCTTATCTAAAGGAGGGTCAATAGATGTACAGTGAGAAAGGGCAGAGTTTGATGGAGTTGGTGGTGGTGGTGGCAGTGATTGCGGTGGTAGTGGGGGCATTGGTTTTTGCCACCATTGCCTCTTTGCGCAATGCCAGTTTTGCCAAAAATCAGGCCCAGGCCACCAAATTGGCCCAGGAAGGGATAGAAAGGGTGAGGTCTGGCAGAGACAGAAATCAGCAAATCAATTGTCCCTTTTGTACTCCTTCTGTAGTTTCTTGGAATGGAGATGATAGCGGGAACGGCAGTATTTGGAATTATCAGATAAACTCTAATTGCGGCAATCTTGCTGCCACCCCTCCTCTTTATTGTTATTTTAATGTAACCAACCAAGGGGCCCTTAACCATCTAATTGCGGCATCGGATATTCCATCCGGGGCAGAAGGCATACCTGCTGCGGACCCTGTTTTTAGAAGAGTTGTCATAATTTCTGATGATGCGAATTTTGCTACTCAGAAAGAAGTGACAGTTATTGTTAGATGGACTGATTTTTCAGGGTCTCATGAGTCAAGGCTTACTACTTATTTAAGAAAGGTTCAATGAATATATCTAAAAAGGGATTTACATTGATAGAAATTTTAGTGGTAATGATGGTTTTATCTCTGATTGGAGTTTTAATTTTAATTATCTTTACCAGAACTCTGAGAGGAAGCAATAAATCGCAAATTATTACTTTCATCAAACAAAACGGACAATCGGTTTTAGAAAATTTTGATAAAAATGTCAGAAACTCCGACGGGGTGATTTGTCCGGCCATTACTGCCCCGAATCCAAGCACTTTGGTCATTAAAAAAGGTGGCATCTATATCCGCTATAGATTTGTGGTCCCAGCTCCTCCTGCTAATCCCATTGCCAATGGCCGGATTCAACAGGATAATCCTGTTAAACAGATTAATGTGCAAACCGGCAAAGAGGAAACAGATCCGGAATTTGCCAACAGAATCTGTCTTGATCCGATGCCGGATCCTGTTGTTATCACTGACACCAACACCAAAACAGGGGTTTCAGTAGAAAACGGTTCATTTACCAGAAACAGGTCCGCCGGATTTGCTGATCTGGTGACGATTCAGTTTGATTTAAAGCCCGGAGTATCTGCCCGTGAAGCAGCAACAGGCTCCATTGACCCGGTAAATTTTACAACCACAATTCAATTAAGGTGACAAGAAGGGATCCTTCGACTCACTACGCTCGCTCAGGATGACAAAATGCGTTAAGAGATTGTACGCACTTTGTCAAATATGTTAAGGTGAAAGTATGGTAAAACAAAACAAAAATGGTCAGATTGTCTTGGGATTAATTTTGGTGATGGTAGTGGCTTTAGGCATCGGATTATCAGTTGTTCAAAAAAGTCTGGTTGATGTTTCTACTGCCACCAAAATTGAGCAATCCTCCAGATCATTTTCAGCAGCAGAAGCAGGTATTGAAAAAGCCCTAAGAGGTGGCACTTGTGGAATAGGTTGTGTGAATTTTCCGGATAGTAAGGCAAATGTGATTGATACAGGTTTGCTCCCCGCTATTCCTCCTCCGTTTACTTCCCAAACTGCCTCGGAATATCCTGCTTTATCCAAAGAAGAAGTGGCACATGCCTGGCTTGCAGATTATTCCTCAGCCACTAACCCACCTCCCCCTTTTTATAAACTTAATTCCCTTTTGGTATATTGGGGTTCCCCAACCTCTGCTGTAAATGATAAGCCTGCTTTGGAGATTAAAGTGGTGATATATAATGCAACAGCAGGTTATACGGTAATGCCTTTTTATTTGGATGCTGACAGTTTAAGAGCTGCAAAGAATAAATTTACCGATGCTTCAGCAAATTGCAATACACCCTCAATTACCACTACTTT
Organism: Candidatus Daviesbacteria bacterium; assembly: GCA_016198275.1. Classification (GTDB taxonomy): domain Bacteria; phylum Patescibacteriota; class Microgenomatia; order Daviesbacterales; family UBA10151; genus JACQIX01. The sequence continues at coordinate 27,536 of JACQIX010000012.1, forward strand.
TGGCCCTAACAGGCAGTTTTTATGTCTCAGCACGCTTAGCGGATGGGTCTCAACAGACACTTTAATGCTAGTTAGAGCCAGGTTTTTATATAGTGCAAATTCTCAGCCGTTTGCCGTGAAATCTACCTCCACTGGTTGTGCTGATGTCGCTGCCGGTTGTTACCTGCCTCCACAAGCCAGGATTTTGGTCTCTACCGGCATATCAGGAGAAACTCAAAGAAGGGTGATGCTGTATCAGGAAAATAAAGTTACTCCTTTTTATTTTGATTATGCCATTTTTTCCGCAGGAGAAGTAGTCAAGAAGTAATAATGAACAGCCAGAAAGGCACCTCCCTAACAGAATTATTATTGGTAGTTGTAGTGGTAGGGGTAATCATTGTGTTGATGGCTAATTTACCCAATGCGGTGGGTTTAATCACTAAAAGTTATCACCTTAGCTTGGTGAGAGAAATCGTGGCCAAGCAAATTGAAGATAAAAGAACAATAAGTTTTGTTAATTTAGTAAACGGTACCTCAGCAATAGCAGATTCAAGGTTTAGTTTACTGCCTGCCGGAGTCGGCACAGTGGTGGTAGAAGATTGCAGTGTGCAAATTTGCACCAATGGGGAAAGCCTAAAAAAAATTACGGTCACAGTTTCTTGGAAAGAGAGCAATAAAGTTCAAACAGCCAGCTTAGATACTTTTATTGGAGAAGGGGGGATAAATCAGTGAGACAAAAGGGGCTGACTTTAATTGAGCTTTTTGTAGCCATGGGGATAGCCTCGGTGGTAGGAGTGTTACTCTTGGTTATTATTGTGAGTAGTGCAGGAGTTTTTTATAAGGAATCCTCCAAACTAACCGAAGGCTTAAATATTAATGATACCCTTTCCAAGGTAAGAGAGACTATCAAGCAATCAAGCGCCATTATTGTTTTATTAACACAAGGAGGAGATACTTATACCTCAGGAGCAACAGAGATAGTTTTTAAAGTGCCTGCAATTGATTCATCAAATAACATCCTGGCCAATACTTTTGATTATTTTGTCTTTTTTTTGGACAGCAATAAGCTGAGGTTTAGAACTTTTCCGGATGCTTTGAGTTTCCGAAAAGCCCAGGATCAAATATTTTCTACCTCAGTAGACAGTTTGCATTTTCAATATTATGACTTAGCTAACCCGCCTGTTGAAGTAATACCTATAAATGCTGCCAAGGTGAAAATTACTTTAACGCTGAAACAAAAAAACGGCCTGAATTATGAAAAAACAACAGCCACTTCTGAGGCAAATTTAAGAAATTTATGAAAAAACAGAAAGGTCAAATACTTGTCCTGGTCTTTGTAACCATGGGGGTAGTTTTATTTACGGTTTTGTCTGTTATTGCCGGAGCCCAGATATATTTTTCCAATGCTGCGTATAACCTTAATTTGGAAAAAGCAACCCATCTGGCAGAAGCCGGAGTAGATAAGGCCTTCGCCTCTTTAAATAAAACCGGAGGGTCTTATAACGGTGAGCCGGAAACAGTTTTAGGTGACGGTTCATATTCTGTCACAGTTACCAACAAAGATGTGGCAACAAAGATTTTACAAGTTACTGGTTACCTTCCCAGTAAAACAAATCCTAAAGTTAAAAGAATGGTGATAGTTCAGGCTTCAAAAGGAATAGGAATATCTTTTGTTTATGGGATGCAGATTGGCAATGGGGGTTTAACCATGGGAAATGACGCTACTTTTAATGGGTCTTTGTATTCTAATGGTAATATCTTGGGAGGAAATAACTCTATTTTTACAGGTGATGTCTGGGTAGCCGGAGCAGGTCAGGCAACGGCCGATCAGCAAAGCGACTGTACCGGCGCAAATTGCCAGGATTATATTTTTGGAAAAAGTGTTAGCGGCGAAAACCGCCAAGATGTGGCGCAGAGTTTTAAGCCCTCCGACAGTGGAAATTTAAACAAAGTAGCCATAAAACTTAAAAAGGTAGGTTCGCCGGCTAATCCTACTGTCAGAATAATGTCTGATTCCAGCGGGAAGCCTAATAAAAACGGGGTCTTAGCAATAGGTACCCTGTCTGCCAATTTAGTTACCAGCCAATATAGTTTTGTGGATGTGACATTTAATACTACCCCCAGCCTGGAGGATGGTCAGAATTATTGGGTGATGATCCACAGTGCATCGCTGGATAATTCAAACTATTGGATTTGGTCGTTGGATCTTGGGCAAGGTTATAATCAGGGGATTCCCAAATGGTCCCCTAACTGGCAAGCCGGAAACCCTTCATGGAATAGCATTAGTGGAGATTTAGGTTTTCAAACTTATATGGGCGGAGTGCCTACATCGTTGAATTTAACTTCCGGCTCCAGTGTGAATGGTAATGTTCATGCCAATACCATTACTGGTAATATTACTATCTCTAAAGATGCTTATTATCAAACCCTTGGTCCTTCAGTTTTGGTGCAGGGGATCAAATACCCAGGATCTTCCGATCCTGCCCCGGCTGTTTTTCCCATTTCCGAAGCCAATATTAGCGATTGGAAGGCAGAGGCAGAAGCTGCAGGTGTGACTAATGGAGATATCACAGATTGTGTAGCAACTTTAGGTCCCGGCAAAATAACCGGCAATGTTTCTTTAGGCAATAGTTGTAATGTTACAATTAAATCCCCTGTTTGGATTACAGGGACATTAACTCTTGGTAACACCACCAAGTTTACTCTTGACCAAAGTTTTGCAGCCTTCTCCGGCATAATTATTATTGATGGGAAGATTACTTTGGGCAACGGGGTGGACTTTTTAGGTTCAGGAACATCAGGTAGTTACTTAATGCTGCTTGCCACTTATAATTCCATAGTTAATGGAGGTGTGGCGATTGATTCCGGGAACTCATCAATAAGCGGCATTTTATATGCGCCTTTCGGAAAAGTTGAACTGTCAAATGGAGCCAGTTTTAAGGAGATTACTGCTTGGGAGATTGGCCTCGGCAATAATGCTACGCTAAATTATCAATCAGGCATGGCTCAGGCATTTTTCTCATCAGGACCATCAGGATCTTATTCCTTAATAAAAGGAACATACCAAGTGAAATAATTTTCAATATAGACTGTCAAAACAAAATGTTGTTAAAATAAATTAATGTCCAAAATATCAGTTGGTTTAGATATAGGTTTTTCATCCATTAAAGTAGTTGCTCTGACTAAGGTAAAAGAGCAATTTAAACTGGTGTCACTGGGTTCCATTCCTTCCCCGCAACCGGGTATTGTCTCCGATGCTGATGTTGATTTGGAGGTTTTAGCAAACACCATCAAAAAACTTTTTCAGGCAGCTGGTATAGAACAAAAAGAAGTGATTGCAGCATTGCCTGAATCAAAGGTTTTCACCAGGATTATTTATGACCTGCCTTATCTGACTGATGCAGAACTTTCCTCGGCCATCCGTTATGCTGCCGAAGAGTTTATTCCCATGCCTCTTTCGGATGTTAATTTAAACTGGCAGATTCTATTCCGTTCTGATGGGGACAAAAAGGGTAAAGACGCCAAAACTGTGGTATTGGTTATTGCTTCTCCCAAAAATGTAATTACAAAATATGTTAAATTGTTGAATTTGACTGGACTGCATCCCAAGGCTTTGGAAACAGAAATAATAGCAGTTACCAGGTCTTTGGTTGGCAGCAACCCATATTCCCCTTCTACTTTAATTACCCAACTGGGCGCCACCACCACGGATTTTGCCATAGTGTCAAAGGGGTTAATTTGGCTGACCCGCTCTATTTCTACGGGTGGAATGGCCCTTACCAGATCTCTGGCTCAACATTTTAATTTTGAAATCAACCAGGCTGAAGAATATAAAAAGGTCTATGGACTTACAGAAGATCAGTTGGAAGGAAAAGTTTTTGAAGCCCTAAAGCCGACAGTTGATATTATTATAAGTGAATATAGAAGAGTGATTCAGGCTTTTGAAACAAAATTTCCTCAAAACCCAATCAAAAGAATAGTGCTTTCGGGCGGGGGGGCAAAAATGCCTGGGTTGGTTAGATATTTAGCAAACAATTTAGGATTGGAAGTGCAGGAGGCTGACCCTTGGTATGCAATTACCAAGGATAAGTCTTTGACTTCCAAGTTAGCCCAAGATGCTCCCACATTTTCTGTGGCAGTAGGTTTAGCATTAAGGGAAGGATAATAAAGCCAAAATGGTCAAGATTTCAATCAATCTGCTTCCCAAGGAATTTGCCCTGGAAGAAATAAAAAAAGCCCGATTTTATAAGATTCAAGCAGCTGGTGTGGCCATTATCCTGATAATGATATTTTTAGCCTCATTAACTATGGCTCTACGTATTTTGCAAAGTCAAAACATTACCCGGGTTCAAGCCCGCTTGTCTGCAGCAGAGCAGCAAGTTAATAACCTGAAAGATACCCAAGCCTCCCTGCTGCTTTTGAAAAACAGGTTAAGTTTAATTGATCAGGTTTTGAATTCACCTTCCAAGGAAGTTTTAATGTACAAATTGATGGACAAATTAATTCCGGCGCAAGTGATTGTTAATTCGGTTACCATCGGTAAAGCAGGTGAAGTAAAATTTACTGCTGTAGTGCCTGATGGGCAAGTGTTAGAAAATCTGCTGGTTAATCTGACCACAAATGAAAAAAATGACAATAAAATAGCTCAAGTTTCAATTGAAACTCTCAATAGGAGCAGGGGCGGTCTTTACAGAGTTAATATTAAAGTTAAGCCAAAATGACAATGAATAAAAGTAATTTAGTAAAATTTTACTCAACATATAAATTATATATTTTCCCCACAGTAGTAGGATTATCGGCTTTATTTTTAATTTTATTTGTTATTTATCCGCAGGCTGTTAAATTGGTCACCAATCAAAAAAAAGAAGGAGAATTAGTCAACAAGTCCGAGTTTTTAGAAAGTAAAGTTTTAGCCTTAGAAAGTTATGACGGAGAAGATTTATCCCGTAAATTGGAATATACTTTAAGCGCTTTTCCCGAAGAAAAAGACTTTGGGAATGTGATTGGTTTACTGCAACAGCTAGCTGGACAATCCGGATTTAATGTTTCTTCAATCGCCCTGGGAGCTAGCTCCTCAAAAGCAAAGCAGGAATCTTATGAAGTTAAACTGGAAGTGACAGGAGCAAAAGCTCTTATTCAAACTTTACTTAGCAATTTGGAAAATTCTCCCCGTTTGATCCAGGTAGGCGGTATAGAGATTTCCTCTTCATCCAGTCAGGGAACCGATGTCTCCTTGACAATATCGGTTTTATATTCTCCTATCCTGACAAACTTCGGCAGCATAGATTCACCTCTGCCTCAGCTTAGTCAACAGGAAGAAGAATTAATCTCCAGATTATCCAGAGAAACCAGTATTGTATCCGGTTTGCCAACTAATGCGGCTCTCACTCCCAGAGGAAAAGTTAACCCGTTTGAATAGATTTATCTTTGAGTAGATCTGGTCTGACTCTTTTTGTTTTCTCCTCTGACTTCTGCTTTCTCCATTTAGCAATTTCTTGATGATTTCCGGTAGTCAAGACCAAAGGTACTTTTTCTCCTTCAAATATCTCCGGTCTGGTATACTGAGGATGTTCTAGTAATAAGTTGGTAGAGAATGATTCATCAGTGATGGCTTCCGGCTTTTCCAATACACCCGGGATTAAACGAACTACTGAATCAGCAATTGCCATAGCGGGAATTTCCCCGCCTGTTAATACATAATCTCCAATAGAAATTTCCTCTGCAACATATTTATCTATAAACCTTTGATCTACCCCCTCGTAGTGTCCACAAATAATAATTAAATGATTCAGTTTGGATAGTTGTTGAGCTTTAGTTTGTTTGTAGGGAGCACCTGAAGCTGACATTAAAATAATTTTAAATTTGCTCTTTTTCGAAAAAGCTTTTGGATTTAAAACAGACTTTAATGCATCTGCTAAACTATCGGGTTTCAGTACCATTCCCGGTCCCCCCCCAAAAGGCCTGTCATCTACTGTTTGGTGTCGGCCTTGCCCAAAATCTCTCAGATTAATAAGTTCAAATGTTACTTTGCCCTTTTGTTGCCCTCTTTTTAAGATAGAGGAATTTATAATTGGCTCAAAAATCTCGGGGAAAAGAGTGATGACGGAAATTTTCATTCTATGGGAGGCTCTGATGGTTTTGGGGGAAGCCCCGCCGGTTCGCTTAGAGATAAATTAACTCTGATATTTTCGGCAATAGCCCTTACTGTCAACAGTTTCCTGATGGCTCTGATGGTTTGTCCATTTTTACCAATAATCAAACCCATGTCAGAAGGATCAACAGTCAGCGTCAGATTGATAGTTCCATCATTTTTTTGTTCATCAATGGAAACGCAATCTGATTTGGTAACTAAACTGGTGACAATATAATTAAGAAGATCCTTCATCTTTACTTTCGTCCGACGGTCGTTCAGTTGCCGGCATCTCCTTAGGTTCTTCAGTAGTCTCTGCTGGATCTTTTTCCATAACAGGTTTTTCTACTTTTTTTTCTGATGACTGTTTCTCTTTCTTAGGCTTTCTGGGCGGCCTTTTTGGAGCTTTGCCTAAAATTCTCAAAAACCCTTCTGACATTTGGGCGCCTTGTTTTATCCAATAATCAATCCTATCTTGTTTTAAATTAATTTCATGAGGCTCTGTCAGAGGGTTGTAAGTGCCTAAAAGTTCCAAGTACCCTCCGGTTCTTTTTGCTCTTTCATCAACAGCGACTACCCTATAAAAAGGTTTTTTTTTGCCACCAATTCTCATCAGTCTGATTTTTAACATAAACTTTAGTGGAGTTAAGTATAGCTTAAAAGGCAGTCAAGCGTCAATCGTGCAATCCTTCAAGTGCTTTTTTGGCTGCTTGCTCCTCGGCAATTTGTTTACTATGTCCTTCCCCCCTGCCGTACTCTTTTTTGCCAATATACACTGCTACTATAAACTGTTTGGCATGATCCGGGCCAGTAGTTTCCAGGATTTTATAATTGGGGGACAGTTTAAGTTTTTCCTGTACAACTTCCTGCAAATACGATTTGGCATCTTTGGGAGGCCCTGATTTAAGTTCATCCTGGAAAAGAGCAAGCAAGGTTTTTTCAACCACCTTTTCAACTGTTGATAACCCTTGATCCAAATAAATTGCTCCCAGTAAAGCCTCATAGGTATTCGCAAGAAGTTGTGGATTATTTCTCCCTCCTGAAAGCTCCTCTCCCTTGGATAGGAGTAGCAGTTGACCAAGGTTAAGTTTTTTTGCAGCTTGAGCCAGTGATTTAGTTTTAACTATATAAGCCCTCAGGTTTGTCAGCTCCCCTTCTGCATCATTGTCTCTTAGATTATACAAATAGTCTGAAATAATCAGTGATAATATCGAATCACCTAAAAATTCCAAACGTTCATTTGACTTAAAATCTATTTTAACCTCGTTTAAGTAGGATCTATGCAGGAATGCTTGACTCAGTAGCTTGAGATTTTTAAATCTTATATTAAGTAAATTGGTTAATTTGTCAAAATCGTTCCCCATTAGTCGATTAAATTATCCTCAACCAACACAATTAGATCTTCCACCTTTTTTAAATCCTCTGCCTCTTTTGGATCGAAGTTGATATTAAACTTTTGCGATAAATCTGAAAGTAGATCATTTAGCTCAACCGGCCCCATCCCCAGCTCATCTCTTAACAAAGACGAGCGGTCTAAGTCTTCTGCGGCCAAACCTAAATGTTCGGCAAGGGTTTGAATAATTTGTTTTTCAGTGTTCACTTTTGCCTTTAAGTTTAACAACTTGACCCAAAGCACCATTGATAAAGCTGGAAGAGGAATCAGAGCCATATTGCTTACCCAACTCAATTGCCTCATCAATAATTACTTTAAGCGGTTCTTTATTTATTATTAACTCAAAAATAGCCAAACGCAAGATAGCTAAATCAATTTTATTAATTTGTCCAACCGGCCGGTTGGGAGCTGAGCGGGCAATTAGTTTATCAATAACTTTCATTTTAGAAATTATTGTTCGGACTTCTCCAGTTGGTTTTTTATCGGTAATAAAATCCCAGGTATAGAGTTTTTGCATTAGTTTAGCCCGTTTAATATGCCGGGGATCTGATTTTAGCTTCATGTGGGATTTAGTTTGTCCGAATAACTTTGACTGCTTTTTTTGATACAATCTCTTTCCCGCCAAAAAATCCACACTCTTTGCAAACTGTGTGTGGAATTGTCAGTTTGCCGCAATTTTTGCAGTTTACAAATTTGGAAGTCAATTTTATTGCTGCTCGTCTGACTCTTTTTCTTGCTTTTGAATGTCTTCTTTTAGGTTCACTGGCCATTTTCAGTCATCAACCATCCTTAATCCGGCATCACTTTGGATGCCAAACTTTCCAATTTTGCCTGCAATTTAGGGTATTTGTCAAGCATGGGATCTGAGATAAGTAAATTTTTGGCCAATATCCTAGTTTTTTCCACTAAAGCAATATCGTAAAAAGAAGCTATTTTAAATTCGAATCTGCCTGATTGCTTAACCCCAAAAACTTCTCCCCCGCCCCTGATTTTTAGATCCAACTCAGCCAGTTTTAGCCCGTCAAAAGTAACTACCAAATATTTTAACCTTCTTCTGTCAACGTTAGATGCAACAGAAGTATAAAGTAGACAATAGGACTCTTTTGTTCCTCTGCCTACCCTGCCTCTTAACTGATGGAGCTGAGATAAACCAAATCTTTCAGCCCCTTCTATGACAATAATGGTGGCATTAGGTATATCCATACCTACTTCCACTACAGAAGTGGATATTAAAATTTGCATTTTTCCTGATTGGAAATCCTTTAGCACCTGCTCTTTTTCCCGGGATTTCATCCTGCCATGCAAAAGTCCCAGCTTGAGTTTAGGAAAGATTTTTTTAAGCTTTTCAAACTCTACTTTTGCAGCTTTTACAGTATTTAGGGTTTCAGATTCCTCGATCAGCGGGGTAATCACATAAACCTGATCCCCCTCTTTGACCTTTTTTTCAATAAATTTATAACTATCCGCTCTTTTTTTCTCCGGCACCAGAAAGGTTAAGATTTTAGGACGGTTTTTTGGCAGCTCATCAATTATTGACAGGTCTAAATCCCCGTATAAAGTTAAAGCCACGGTTCTGGGGATGGGGGTAGCAGTCATGGTTAAAAAATGCGGCAGTTTGGCTTTTTTTCTAAGCAAGGTTCTTTGTTCTACTCCAAAACGTTGCTGCTCGTCGATGATAATTAGTCCAACATCGTCTGTGTTTAATTTGCCCTGTAGGAGGGCATGGGTGCCAATGATAATATCCGATTCTTTTGCTTTCTTCCTGCTTCCTGTATAAATTCCCACACTAATCCCCAGTGGCGCCAGCAGCTTGGAAACAGTTTCATAATGCTGAAATGCTAAAATTTCCGTAGGTGCCATAAATAAGACCCGCAATCCGTTTTTGTAGGTCAGGAAAGCTATTATTGTGGCCACCACGGTTTTACCGGAGCCAACCTCTCCTTGTATTAGCCTATTCATTGGTTGATTTCTTTTCAAATCTTTAATAATTTCCTCTAAAGTTTTATTTTGTGATGAAGTTAATTTAAAGGGTAAGAGATTGACAAGAAGGTTTAAATCTTCAATATTTATGTTTAATGGTTCAACTAGCGGTTTTTGACTCCATTCCAGCCTGGTTTTTTGGGTTTGGAGGGAAAGATAAAAAAGTTCATCAAAACCCAGCCTTTCTCTGGCTTTTTCTGCCTCTTTCCACATTTTAGGAAAGTGGATTTTCTCAATGGCCTGATTAAGTGGTAACATTTTATCTCTAATAGACTCAGGTAAAGGATCCTCAACTTCTTTTATAGTTTGAGGCAAAATTTGAGAAATTTTAGTCCTCAACCATTTCGAGGTTAACCCTCCTGTCTCAGGATAAATAGGGACCAATCTTCCTGTATGTAAGTTGGTAGATGGCGGTTGAGGGCTGGTAATTTGAATTTTTTCCCATTTTGGCATAATAATGGACAGCCTGTTTTTATACTTGGTGAGCTTGCCAGCGACCTGCAGCTTGTCACCAGTTACTATTTGTTTTGTTAACCAGCCCTGGTTAAACCAGGTTAATTCAATTGGTGAGGTGCCGTCATTAAAAATGGCTTGGGTCAGGATTTTTTTAGACCTGGTGTAGATATTTTTAATTGACCAAATTTCCCCTTGCAGGGTGACAAGTTGGCCAATGAGGGCATCTTTGACATTGACAGTTTGAGAAAAATCATCATAGCGGAAAGGAAAATGATAAATTAAATTTTCTATAGTAATTAAATTCAACCTATTCAATTTATATAACAGATTGGGGCCAATGCCTGTCAGCTTTGAAAGTGGTGTTTTTAAATCCATATGTGGATTATACTACTGTAGGGTGGTTAGCAGCGGAAGGAAGGAAAAGATGATAATTGCCACTCCGGCAATCACTGATAAAATAATCCAGAGAATTTTGAACTTTTTTGAATACATCATAAATTAGGTATAGCTGATTTTCTTTTTGGATCTTCAAAATACTTTCTGGCAGGTTCTAATTTTTTAATTAACCATTCTGCCACAGCTATTTTCAAATCCTCGGGATGTAACCTTTTTTCTGCATAATCTTTTTCCAAATCCTCATAACTATTATAGATTATATCTCCTCCATGTTCTGCTTTGCGTTTAACTTGGAGACTTTGGTTGTCAACATAAAAAATCAGGTTTTTGACCCAGTCTAAAATTGGGTTAAATTTCACTACTCCTTCCGGCGCATAAGCTTTGCTAATTTTTCTTTTTATTTCTTCAGGGGTATCATGGATATAAATTGCGCTTTCTGGTTTGGATTTGCTCATCTTTGCCGCTTCAAGGTCTAAAACTTGTTTACCTCTTTCGTCAGTTTTCAAAACAGGTTGAAGCAGGCCCTGCAAAAGGTGATGATGAATAGAAATTGGTTTTTTCTGATCTAAAGAGGAAGCAGCCTCTCTGGCAACTACATGCACATTTCTTTGGTCAGTGCCTGCATGAGCAATATTAACACCTAAAGCAAAAATATCCGCAGACTGCATAGCCGGGTATACTAACATGGCAGTATCAGAAATTTCTGACTCTCTCCTACCCATGATAGTAGTGGACCTAAGCATTCTTGCTAAAGTTGTGGCTTTGGCGACTTTTATAACCATGGCCCAATAATTGTTGCCTAATTTTTCATAAAGTTCACTTCCTAACACAAAATTAATTTTATTAGGATCTGCCCCCGCGCAAAGAGCGCAAGCTTTTAAGGCCTCTTCAAAATAATCCCTGGCTACTCTTTTGGCAGTTTCTAAGGTGCCATCTAATTTTTTATTAAGCCAGGTATGCCAGTCAGCTAAAAGGATATTGATTTCTACTCCGGCATCTTGCAAATCTTTAATCTTTTGCATTGTAAATACCCAACCTATATGGCCTTTTCCTGATATTTCAAAACCAATGTAATGTTTTAGATGAGTACCTGAGTCTATAAGATCTTTTAGTTCCTGCCCGGTTAATACTTCCTCCAGATTTTTAGTAATTAGATTGAATTTTTCATCTTTAGTCATTTAGTGATAATATTATCATAGTGAAATGATGAAAACATTAAATAATTTTTCTGCTGCTTTGGTTGCAGCTTACGATCAGACATCTGCCCAAAATCACGATAAGACCATTTCAGTTAATCCGGTGGTGGCAGAACTGGCCACCTGGTATGAAAAATTCCGTACAGCCATCGATTACCGCGATGATGAAGTTATACTTCGCTCCACGATTGAAAGAATTTTAAAAAGAAGATTAATGTTAGGCGGAAAAGGAGTTTCAGTGGCCGCGCCGCTGATTCGGGAGTTAGTTTGGGCCCGTTATTTTCCCGATGCATCTATCCCCGAGTCAGTGGTGGAAAAAGTAGCCTGGGCAATTGACCTTTATTTAAATTTAGAAAAGGAGGTAAATAGCAGGCATAGGATTAACCATGTAGTAGTTAATGAGTGGATGATGCATTTATTATCTTCGGAAATAGAGCATATTTTAAAGCCCAGTGACCCCAAAGATTTAATGAGCAATTTTATGTTCCGCATTTTCAAAAGTCAGGTCATTATTTCAGATGACAGTCAAGA
>JACQIX010000016.1 GCA_016198275.1 Candidatus Daviesbacteria bacterium
ATTTAAGGCAGATGACAACCCCCAAATACATCATTGATCTGGTAATCAATATTAGGGGTGATGATTTAGAAAAGAGTAAGTATGAAATCCAGGCAGAGTTAAAAGATTTGTATGATATTAAACTTGGCTGCAATACCATCCAGAAGATTATCAACAGGCATATCCACCTGCATAACAGCCAGCACAGAGCAAGCAGCAGAGGACACAAGAGGAGATCAATAGCCAGACTTAAGGCTGAAAGCCTACTCCGGGACAAAGATTTAGGATCACTGGTTCAGATTGACACCAAGCATCTCTACATACTAGGTAAAAGATTCTACCTGTTTGTGGCTGTTGACTGCAAGAGTAGGTACGGATTCATCTGGGCCTACAAGAGTGCTTCATCAGAAGCAGCTGCAGATTTTCTCTTAAAAGTAATTAATTACTTTCCCTTTGATATTGCTGCAGTTAACACTGACAATGGCCCGGAATACTTACTAAACTTCCACAAACAGTGTGAGAAGTTTAAACTGCCCCATTATTTTAATCATCCGCATACTCCTAAGATGAATGGACGAGCAGAGAGATTAATCCAAACAGCAGAATATGAATTCTTTAATTACCAGGAGGACTTAATTGATGATTTAGATGAGATTAACCTAAGGTGTGAGATATTTAATGACAAATACAACATGAGAAGATATAACCAAGCCATAGGCTACAAAACTCCCCATCAATATGTTACAAATTACCAACAAACACAGAAAGGAGAAGTGTACGTTATCTAGGTGGCCAGCACAAGCTATTGAAGCAATTATAAAATTAAGATATAATTGTGGGGTTATGGCTGACGTAAAAAAGATCACCAGAAAAGTAATTTCCAAAGTAGAGCCGGAGACGGCTCAAAAAGAACAGGTGGAGGAAGAAGCAAGGCCGGTAAGAAATAAAAAAGGGTGTTTTTATTGTCAAAATAAAACCGTACCCGATTATACGGATTTGCAAACTTTGAGACGTTTTCTTTCCGACAGATCAAAAATTGTGCCTAAATTAAAAAGCAATCTTTGCAGTAAGCACCAGAGGTTTGCTACCAGGCACATCAAATATGCCAGACATTTAGGCTTACTTCCTTTTACCCCTGCAGTTTAGTATATACTATATTTAAAGGTAATATATGGTAAGATTGAACGGACTTTTTTCCAGCTTTGATAACTTTGACCAGATAAATATTGAATCGTTAGCCAGTTGGTTAAAGCCCGCACCACCCCTTGTAATATTGGAAAATTACGTAGCCAATAAAATTTTATATCCGCAAACCCTGCCTGCAACGCAGGATGAGATGAGAATAGATTTAGCTATACTTCGCGAAGTTATAAAGATGAGCAAGAATAAAAGCCCCTTTTTAAATATTTCTCTTAGAAAAATCCTGATTCCTTCCAGTTTTTTGCGCTTTTTGCCAAATCTGATTAATTTAACCTGGGTTTTTGTTGACTCATTGTTGATGAGTCGAAAAAGACAGGATTGGTTTGAAGACCTTTGGACAGTTATTTTAACAGATGATAGAGATGAAGTGGCAGGTTCTATACTGCTGCCGCAATTTAAAGATAAGAATGAAGTAATGGAACTTGAGGTGATGGATAAAAACTATAAAATTCGGGCAGGCAGTTTAGTGGTGATTCCCTGCCAAAAAGACAGGTGTGAAATTTCCTATAAATTGCCAAAAGGGAAAATTCTGGGCAAAGGGGAAAATGCTGTGGAAGTTTATGGAGGGAAATTAGGTTTAATGATTGATGGGAGGAACCAATGACTCAAATTATCTCTGCCCGTTTAAGGGTGGAAAAAGACCTGGTTACCCGCATCAGGAGAAGTTTGAAAGGAAAGGGAGAGATAAAGGTTCAAGTAGGCCAGCAAGTCAGTCCGGAGGAGATTATAGGTTCATCAATTGTTCCTTCGGGTTTTAGGATTTTAAATTTATCCTCACTCCTGAATGTTGGGGCAAATAGAGCAGGTAAGTACTTAATTAAAAGGCTTGGTGAGCGGATTTATAAAGGTGAGTTATTAGCTTACAAAGGAAGTTGGTTTTTTGGGGGAAAGAAAATAGTTATTGCCCCCACAGACGGGGTATTGGATTTTTTAAACGAAGAAAACGGAGAATTAAAAATGACCTTCCTACCAAAGAAAGTGGATTTACCTTCTGGGGTATATGGAATTGTAGAGGATGTTGATGTTGAGCGGGGAGTAGTGTTAATCCGAACGCAAGTCAGCAAAATCTATGGTGTTTGTGGTTCAGGCAGGTCTAGGGACGGGATTTTGCATATTTTAAACAAAAAAGATGATTTAATCTCCAAATCAGCCATCCTGCCAAAGTATGCGGAACATATCTTAGTCGGGGGTAGCATATTTTATAAAGAGGCTATTTCCGAGGCCATTTCAGTAGGAGTGGGCGGTATTATCGCGGGAGGAATAAATGCTGCAGATTATAGAGGTATGGTGGGTGGCAGGATAATTTTCCCCAAAATTTTCGATAATGATATTGGTATTACTGTAGTGGTGCTTGAAGGATTTGGTTCAATTCCCCCAGGTGATGATATTTTTACTTTTTTTTCGGACTACGAAGGAAAGTTTATGATAGTGGATGGCAATAAAGCCCAGATTTTACTGCCCTCCTTTTCTTCAAGTAGTTTAACCAAGGTTAAAAATACCGAGCTTCCTCCCATACGCAGTGAAGGGTTGATTTTAGATGTCGGTCCTGATAACCAAATATTAGAGCTTAAGGTAGGTTTAAAAATTAGGATAATTGGCAGTACGTATTTATCAGAACAAGGTACGATTGTAGCAATTGATGATGCAAATACCCTCTTGCCATCGGGGATTAAAACTACTCTTGTGACTATTGAGACTAAAAGGCGCAAACTTAAGGTACCGGTTGCCAATTGCGAGGTAATATTGTAAAGTTGAGAGTCAAGATGAATGCTAAAGTGGTGCTAATTATTATTCTTTCCTTTTTACTGGGATGGCAGGTAGGACACAGGGATGTCAAAGTCAAATGGGCCAACTTTAAACCGACAGTTTCAGTTGTCCAAAAGGATGTCCCCCAACAGATTAATGTGGACTTCAAGCTGTTTTGGGATACCTGGGATCTGCTGTCCCAGAAATATATCGACAAAAAAGCACTTGATGGACAAAAGATGTTTTACGGAGCCATCTCGGGTATGGTGTCAGCATTAGGTGATCCTTACACCACCTTTTTACCGCCTGAGGCGCAAAAATCAACCAAAGAGGATTTGGGAGGCAGTTTTGAGGGAGTAGGAATTGAGCTTGGTTTTAATAAAGACAAAAGGCTGGCAGTTATCTCGCCGCTATCCGGCACTCCGGCAGAAAAAAGTGGAATTAAACCACAAGATCTAATTGTCAAAATTGATGACAAAGATACCACCGGATTAAGCCTGCCTGAGGCTGTTAAATTAATCAGAGGGCCTAAGGGAACAAAAATTACCTTAAGCATTTTTAGAGAAGGTGATAGTGAGCCGAAAGATTATAATCTGACGCGGGAGACGGTTATTGTTAAAAGCGTGGAGCTGAGTATGAAAAAAACACAGTCTAATAAAAAAGTTGCTGTTATAAAACTGTCCCGCTTTGGTGAAAGGACCAAGGATGAGTGGAATCAAACTGTTTTCAGTCTTTTGTCTCAAAATGCCCAGGCTGTTATTTTAGACATGAGAAATAACCCCGGCGGATTTTTGGAAGGGGCTGTTTTTATTGGGTCGGAATTTTTAAATGGCGGAGATGTAGTTTTGCAGGAGAATAATCAAGGAGTAAGGACGAATTTTAGGGTAGACAGAAGCGGAAAATTGACTGATATTCCATTGGCGGTTTTAATCAATAAGGGTTCTGCCTCAGCTTCGGAAATTGTGGCCGGAGCTATTCAAGACCGAAAAAGAGGACAGTTGGTAGGCGAGAAGTCGTTTGGCAAAGGGACTATTCAAGAGGCCGAAGATTTAGAGAACGGAACAGGAATTCATATCACGGTGGCTAAATGGTTAACGCCTAACGGCAGATGGGTAAATGAAACCGGCGGGCTTGACCCTGATGTTAAAATAAAAGATGACAAGGATGATGAAACTGCAGACCCGCAGATGGATAAGGCTTTGGAATTACTAGAATAGCTGTATGGATTTTTTAAACTCTAAATTACCAAAATTAAACTTGAGCGGCATCTTTTTTTCAATAGCCTTAGGTGTACTGGTGGCGGTAGGGATTTATCAGGCTCAGGTAAGGGGTTTAATACCGGCTGGCAATCTTAATTTGCCAAAAGTCCAAACCCAAGAAACCAGAATCATTGTTAACGAGGAAAACGCGGTAATTTCAGCGGTTGAAAAAACTTCCCCCTCCGTGGTGGCAATTGGCGTATCAAGAAGGATTTTGAATCCCTTTGATCCTTTTGCTATCCCTAAGAAAGAAGATTCGACTATTGGCACCGGATTCGTGGTCTCCCCCAAAGGAATTATTGTAACTAACAAGCACGTAGTTTCTGACACGGGTACCCGTTTTTCAGTAGTCACCAAAGATGGTCAAAAATATGAGACCAAAAGGATTTATCGGGATCCGGTATTAGATTTGGCTTTGGTGCAAATTGAAGCTTCAGGGTTGCAGGCTTTGGACTTAGGGGATTCTTCTAAATTAAAAGTGGGACAAACAGCTATTGCCATTGGTAATGCTTTGGGTAAGTTTACCAATACCATTACCACCGGAGTGGTATCCGGTTTGGGAAGGAAAGTAGTGGCAGGGGATCCTTTCTCGGGGTTGGCAGAATCTTTGGATGATTTGATCCAAACAGATGCAGCTATTAATCCTGGCAATTCGGGGGGCCCGCTGCTAAATTCATTGGGAGAAGTGGTGGGAGTAAATGTGGCTACCACTGAAGGAGCACAAAATATTGGATTTGCCATACCTATCAATGTCGTTAAACCAATAGTAAATGAATTTTTGGAAAAAGGCTCGGTTTCCAGGCCGTTTTTGGGTATCAGATACAGGTTTATATCCAAGGATGTGGCAATATTAAACGAAATTCCTCAGGGGGCCTACATTCAGGAAGTAGTGGAGGATGGACCGGCAAAGAAAGCAGGTATAAAAGAAGGGGATGTGATTACCAAAATAAACAATGAGACAATCAGTCAGGAGAATAAAATATCAGAACTTATTTCAAAAAGTAATATTGGACAAAAGGTAGAGTTGGAAATTTGGAGAGACGGAAAAACTTTAAAAGTGACAGCCATTTTGGAAGAACTGCCTTCAGAATAAGTTGCGTTTGATTGTTAAGATTCTCTGCTTATGAGCAAAATCTGTTTTAACTTCAACATCAAAATTTGGGAAATATTTTAAAGCTTCGTAAGCAGCCAGTTCTCCATGAGTATAATCAATTTCACAAGCAATCAATTTAGGTTTCCACCCTTGGGGTGCCCTCTCAAATTTTTTAATTTGTTGGAATAATTTTCTATAAAGCTCAAAGCCGTCTGCTCCTCCGTCTAATGCTACTTTAGGTTCAAAATCCCCAACAGAGGAATCTAAGTAAGAAATTCTGGCAGAAGGAATGTATGGAAGATTGCTAACTATAATTAAATTATCCAAAATAGTATGCGATCGTACAACAGATTGGTTATGGATGGAGGAAAGTAGATCACGTTGGATAAATGTAATTTGTTTTTTCACCCCATGTAAATTGGCATTTTGTTTAGCCACCTTCAGGGCTTTTTTGGAAATGTCAGTGGCTATAATTGTTATACCCCGGAGATGTGATAAATTTTTGGCCAAACTTATGGCAATGTTGCCGGTTCCTGTACCTATATCTAAAATAGTTATGGGTTCTGAGTTTGTAGTTTGTAGAAAACGAATCACTTCGTCTACCAATAGTTCAGTTTCCGGTCTGGGAATTAAAACATCAGGAGTAACTCTAAACTTTAATTTGTAGAACTCTACCCAGCCCTGGATATATTGTTTAGGTTTCACAAAAATTAAACTTCTGTTTGTTGTAATGCCTGAATGATATCGTCTAAAAATCCTTCCAATATCTTGTCCAGATTATGCCAGGATTTATTAATTCTGTGGTCTGTTACCCTGTTTTGGGGAAAATTATAGGTTCTGATTTTTTCTGATCTTTCACCTGTTCCAACCTGCGCAGATCTTTGCTGCTCAAGATTAACGACCTTTTTTTGTTGCTCCATCTGCCAAAGTTTTGAACGGAGAAGTGCTAAGGCGTTCTCCCTATTTTGCAGCTGGGATCTTTCTGTTTGGGCAGACACCACTATTCCGCTGGGTATATGTTTTAGCCTGACTGCTGTTGAGACCTTATTGACATTTTGTCCTCCTGCCCCGCCTGACCTGAAAGCTTCAAATTCAATAGCAGAAGGATTAATAGTGACTTCTGTTTGACTAACTTGGGGTAAAACCGCCACAGTGGCAGTGGAAGTATGGATTCTGCCTGAGGATTCAGTTTTGGGTACTCTTTGTACTCTATGTACCCCGGATTCATACTTTAGGTTGTCGAAAGAGTCTTTCCCCGATATTTTGAGTACAATTTCTTTAATTTGCCCTAATTTACCCTCTGATCTATCCATTTCTCTTAACCTCCAGCCCTTGTTTTGAGAAAACTTTGTATACATCCTAAGTAAGTCATTGGCAAACAACCCTGCTTCATCTCCACCGGCAGCAGAGCGGATTTCTAAAATTGCCACATTTGGGTTGATTCCGCTTTCCAGAGTGCCTGGAGTGGAAGAAGATTGTTCAAGTTCCGCTCTTTTTTTTTTCAAGTCAGCAATCTCCTCTGCAGCCAGTTCTGCCATCTGGAGATCTTCCAAAAGAGGTTTTAATTCATTTATTCTATTGTCAATTTCTTGTAATTTTAGTTGTAAGTAGTCCATTAAGAAGAGACTTTTTTCCTAGCTTGCATCAGAAGTTCCTTAAGAGATGGTCTTTCGCTTTTGCGTTTCTCTACTCTACTTTGCCTGAATTCTAAAATTTTCTTTCTTTCTGCCTGTTTAACTTTTGAGACTTCAGTTTTTCGGTAATATTTATCAACTTGCCCTAAGGTATCAACCAGCTTTTGTGATCCGGTAAAAAAAGGATGACAATTACTACAAATTTCCACCCTGATTTTGGGCAAGATTGAACCGGAGGTAAAAGTATTACCACAAGCACAACTTACTTGGGCATCAGGATACCAAATAGGATGTAAGTTAGCTTTCATAATAGTAAGAAGTATAACAAAATCAAGTTCAAAATTCAAACTTTAACTAAATTCTATGTGTTTTGTGTCTGTGATGTATTTCTTTGGCTAAAGTACCTAAATACCCGCCAATTATAATAAAAGCTGCCCCCATCAAAAAAGATGAAGATACCCGTTCAGATAAAATAGCCACAGACAAGAGTGTTGCCACAAACGGTTCAATGTATTGAAAAAGATCGGCGCTGATGACTGAGGTTTTGGAAAGCCCCCATTCAAAAAGGAAATAAGCTGAAATGGAAGAAAGAAGGGTGATATAGGTTAGTCCCAGTAAGCCTAAAATTGTGATTTGGCTTACCCAACCGGGATTTTGAAAATATTCTAAAGTGGCTGGGATAAACATGGTTACAGTTCCCACCAAAAAACCAATGGCAGTTACACTCAGGGAAGAATATTTTTTCAATACTTGTTTTGAGATAATCGCTCCAATTACCCAGGAAAGCGATGCCAGGATAATCAAAATATTACCTAAAAGAGGTTGAGGAGAAAAATTACCGAGAAGAATTTGTGGCACCCCGATAATAAACAAGCTGCCTGCAAATCCCAAAATAATACCGAACAGATTAATAAGATAAACTTTTTCTTTTAAAAACCACCAGCCCAAAAGTACGGAAAAGCTGGGAATAATTAAAGTTAAAGTTGAGGCATCTATGGCAGTTGTTCTTTTAATCCCTTCAAAAAAGAGGGTAATGTTTAAAGAAATGGTAAATATTCCGATGGCAACCAGTTTTGGTAAATCTGCCCTGTTTATTTTGACTTTTTTTGTTTCTATCAAAAAAAATGGCGCTAAAAATAACGAAGCCAAAGCAAAGCGCAAAAAAGCCAAGCTCATTGGCGGAAATTCCTGCAATGTAATTTTGGCAACTACAAAATTACCTCCCCAAATCAGGTGAGCAATTATCAAAGCTATATAGGGCAACGGGCTTTTAAAAATTTTAGATGACATGATTAAATCATGTCAGTTTTTGGACCACTTCGTCAAGACCAACAGTCTTCTGAGTGTTGTTTTTTATATTGTTGAGAGTTTCTTGACCTTTAGCAGTTTCATCCGGACCAACAATGATTACAAATGGTATACCTTTTTGA
>JACQIX010000017.1 GCA_016198275.1 Candidatus Daviesbacteria bacterium
GTAGGGTCTCCAACTAGTTTTTAACATCGGTTTTAAAATCACCTCCCTAAAGTGATACTACACCTTAGATGTGTAACCGATGTATCTCATCTTCTGCAGGATTATGCAAATCCCAAAATAATTACCCCAATTAGTAAAATAATTGCTCCCGCCAAAATTTGAAGTCTCTTTTTAGATCCAGTCACCTCTTTAAAAAAAAACAATCCCCAAAGAACTGCCACTAAAATGGCCAATTGACTGATCGGCATCCCTTTGGCCAAGCCAATTTTGGAAATGGATATTAAAGACAATAAACCACCGATGTTCCAAATTATCCCGCTCAGCAAACTCCAAACTATCCCCTCTTTATTAAATCTAGTTTTTAATACCAAAGCAATAATCAAACTTGCAAAAAATATCCCCAGGCAAAGAGAAAAGAAAAATTCTTGAGTTGAGACTGTGCCAATTTTTAAAGGAACTAATTGGCTGCCGAATATTAATCCGGAAATAACTGCCAGCACTAACCCCTTTTTAATATTTTGGCTGGAAGTATTGCCAGTACTGCCAACTATTGCTACACCCGCCACAATCAGTCCAACAGCCAAAAAACCCAAAAACAGCCCGCCGGGTAACTCGCCAAAAACCAAAGCTCCCCATAAAAAAGAGGATAATATCACCAGTGATGATATCAGCGGGATAGCTTTGGACATGCCTAAGTTTGCCACAGCCACCAAAGAGATGGCATTGGCAATTGCCCACAAAATTCCGCTTATTAAACCGAATTTGTTTAAATTTAAGGAGTAGCCTAACAATACGGAAAAAAACAAACCTGACAAAAATATCCCCAGTCCCATAAAGAATTGGAATTGCTGCAAATTTGTGGTTTGGGATTTTTTAAATGGTACAACATATGAGCCCCAAAAAAGAGCTGCGCCTAACGCTGCTAAAATTCCTAAGTTTTCCATTACTTTTTAAATTCTACCACGAAAGAACGATCTTGGGATAAATCTGTGGAAATGGTCTGCTCCTGAGGGCCTAATTTGTATGAAGGCGCCTGACTTGAAGCCAACTTAAAACTGATCGGATAGGAAATTTTCCAAACAAAGGGATCTTTTAAAGTGCCTGCTTGCTTGATTAAATCCAGTCTGTACTTGGCTTTTCCTTCTTTGAAGAACAATTTTTGGGGTATTTGATAATCTAAGATAAATGTTTTTGACTCTTTAGGGGCAATTTCTAAAAGTACCGAATATCCTGTTCTGCCGTAATCTACAAAACTTGCCACATTATTGGTCACATCAATTTCACCAAAAAGCGCTCTTTTAACTTTGCTCTCAAACGGCAAATAAAGACGGAGCCTATTTTTATAATTACCTGCCGGAAAAGCACTGGAGGGACTTCTGTTAGTATAAGTAATTTTCAATATTTGATTTATCTCCCCCTCTTTGCCAATGATAGTTTCCAGGTTATAACTTCTATCCAGGTAATAATTTGCTTTATTGGCTCCGAAATTGGCTTCAACCGGAGCCAGAAAATCCCCAACCAAATCTAAATTTTTGCTAGTAGGCTGCCTGGGCAGGATACCGGTCCAGTTTAGTGAACTCAGGTAAGTAAAAAGTTTTGGGTCATCCAAATAAATGCTTAGGTGTTTTTGCTCCAAAGACTTCCCTATCGAAGAAACAATTTTAGGCCAATTTTGCCCGGGCAAGAAAAAGAGCTTATTAAACAGTTGGTTAGTCAAAGCTGTTAAAAAGCTTTTTTTAGCCTGCGATCCTGGAAAAAAACTAAGTTCTGCATAGCTGACAGCTTTTTCAAAAAGATTTTCAGCTGTGATTTTTTCCTTATAATCAGGCAGATCCAGCGGACCGATTTGTGACAACAGCTCTTCCATGGCAGAAATATCCAAAGCCACCACCCCTTCCACCCTTTCCCCTGTTTCTTTGGTGTAAAACCACTCGGCCTGTCTGGCGCTAGTGGGAAAATCAGGCTCAAAATTGGAATCGCGCAAAAACCAATTTGTTTGACCCAAATCCTCCTTAATTTCTTTCGGCGGTTCAACTCTGATATTTAACTGACCGTCTATGGCGTAGATATCATTTACCACCAATTTTTTAAGCTTGCCTCCTTCAAAAGAAACCTTGGCAAAAGAACCAATAAATCCGCCTGTCGGGCGAAGCTCCATGTTATTTTGCATCAGGATTAAATAGTTTTTACTGCCGTTTAAAGCAACCACGTTGGGAAGTAAATTACTTAAAACTCGAGCTTTTCTCATTAACCGGCTGTAAGTAGTTAGTTTTTCATTTATATTGCTAACCCGACTTTTCAAAATCCGCGGAAGATTTTTATTAAAATTCTCATCTTTAATTAGTGCTTCAGCTTTAGATAAATCAGTATCAGCCTTAGCCAGTTCAATCTGGGCAATTTCAAAAAAGGAAGACGGCGACTCATTTATTTCTCCGGTAACTGACTTAAGGCTTTGAAAAAGAGCCTCAACTCCCACCACGCTGCTCCTGGCGGATGCGACAGACAAAGTTGCCAGGTTTAACAAATTATCACCTAATTGAAATTCGCTTTTAAAAATTCCCAATTTTTGAATTGGTTCAAATGATTCAATAATTGATTTTGCCTGCAAAACTCCACCATTGGCTTGATCTAAATTTGCCAAACTTTTCTCAAACTCCCCTTTTTCTAAACTGTCAAGTGCGGCATTTAATTGATAACGGAAAGCTAAAACCCCTGTTGCTAAACTTACCATCGGCCAAATTAAGGCATAAGTGATTAATGTTAGTATCAAATATAAGTATATTTTTGAAGTGTTAATAGAAAAATTAAAAAATTTAATTTTTTCTTTTTTTTCCTCTTTTTTTACCTCTTTACCCCTTTTTAGTCCTTCCAAATCCTTTTTTTTCTCATCTGTCAAATCTACCTTCATTTCCGAAGGAAAGAAGGTTCCTTTTATTTTCCCCTCCCCTACTTCAATATCCGGTATCATCACTTCATTATCTTTAAAATAACTTACCGCCTGTCGCAAACCGCTGATAAATCCAGCATTTGGATGCCAGTTTAAAACTTTGACAGTTTTCTCCAGATTCGGTGTCGGCCATGGGGGTAACTCGGAAGGAATAAAGTCCCTGCTTTCATACCAGAGCGGATCCAAAAGAACTTGTTTTATTTCCGAGACTTTAATAGGAGAAGGCAGGACTCCATCAAAGATTTTTTGAGCTGTGCTTCCTGCAAAAATAGTCTTAATCATTAAATCCACTGCATCTGAAACAAATAAAGCCCGCGAGGAAAACTCCAAAGAAACTTCCTGCTGTAGGTTATCTTTTATGGCCTCATGAATCAACCTGATAATTGGGTCGCTCCCTCTAAAATGCATTCTGGGTCCGTAGACCGGTCCCAATCTTAGGATTCTGGCATTTAAATTAAAATCCCTGGCAAATTTGGCAATTTTTGCCTCAGAATCCCGTAACCATGCCAAGTCCAAACCTGTTTCCTTTTGATAAAGGTCAATTGATGAAACAAATAGACACCGGCAACCATACTGTTTAAAAAGTTGCAAGACCTTTTTTAAATCCCATGTGCCGGAAGAAACAATAAACATATAATCCAATCTGGATAATTCCAACCCGGCTTTTTCCGCTGATTCAATGTAGAAATGGAAGTTTTTATTTTCCACAGCCTTCTCTAAATTTTCTTTCCTGCCGCTTGTTAAATTATCAATCCCCACTACCTGGATACCTTTATTCAACAGTCCATCCACCAAATTAGACCCCAAAAAACCGGCAGCGCCCACGACTAAAGCTACCGGATTGTTTCGCGAAAGCAAAATGCTATTTTTTCGGTTGATATATTCCTCTTGCGGCTCCACGCGTAAATCGTAGCACTCACACAAAAAATTGCAAGAGAGATAAACGGTGACAAAGTATATTAAAATTAGGATCTAAGCCTGGGAGTCCAAAGCTTGATTGGCTAATTGATCAGCTTTAGTATTTTTAGACCTTGGTATATGAAAATAGAGAACTCCTCCCAGTTCCAAACCTAATATTTTTATTCTCTCAATCAACGGCTTTAAATGAGCGCTTTTGATTTTGTAACGGCCTGACAATTGTTCTGCCACCAGCTTTGAATCGCAATAAAGCTCTACCTGGACGGCCTGATTATTTGTAGAAAATTTTTCTTTAACACATCTTAAAGCTTCAAGTACGGCTGTGTATTCTGCCATGTTATTGGTAGCTATACCAATATACTCCCCTTCCTGGTGTATGAGTTTTCCACTATCATCAGTAATAGTAAAGCCATATGAGGCTGGGCCCGGGTTGCCTCTTGAGGCTCCGTCTGTATATATAATCAATTTCATCTCCTCAATATTATAATTTGCAAAATTAAAATCAAGTACTCAGATATCACTGTAATCCAGCAAGCAGCCAAATATGAGTAACGGGGGATATAAGAAAGGTTTAAGATAAGATTAAAAATCAAACCTATGGAATAAATTAGCAGCATTTTTTGATATCTCCCTTTTGATACCATTAACCACATCATCAGCGAGGAAAGAAAATAAGCCGGAAATCCAAGAGACAAGATTTGCAAACTTTGAGTTGATCCGGCAAACCCCGCACCTGTTAATGTCTTAATAATCAGCGGGGCAAGAATAATGGTGAAAACTGTTCCCAGAAAAGATAGGAAAAACAAGCTAACTCCAACAAACTTAATTTCCTTTAAAGACTTTAACATCAGGGGATAATAAGAATTCATGATAAAAGTAGGCAAAACTAAAACTGATTGGAATACCTGATAAGCCAGATTATAAATTCCGGCTTCTGCCATGGATTTAAAATAAGCAACCATAAAAGAATCTGCTCTGAAATAAACCACATTTAAAGACAAGGTAGCTGCAATTGGCCATGAATGCTTAAATAAATTGACAATATAAACTCTATCAAATATTGCAGTGACAGTAGGTAAAAATTTTTTTACTAATACCAAAGAAGTCAAAGCAATTACCGCCCAACCCAGCAGTTGAGCTAAAAACAGGAAATGGATAGGGTATTTTAAGCTAACTGGATAAATAAACAATCCCAAAGATAGGATAACACCCAAGCTGGAAGACAAAATAGACAGATCGTAACGTAATCTGCTCTGGAAGATTAAATTACAGGTTGTAAAAACAGCGGAGCCAATAATAGCCAGGCTGCCAAACATGACAGCCTTTGCAAATTCTTGAGTGGTAAATGGCCAAAAAGGAAGCAAACCTACAGCTAAAACCACCAGTATTGCCGACCAGGCAATCCTGGTTCCTAATAATTTCCGCCATTCAGTTTTAACTAACAAGTTTTGTTCTGCCGAAGGTAGATTATTTAGTTTGAGTTTTTTTAAAACATGGGCATTAAAACCAAAATCAGCCAAAAGATAAAAAATCGCCAGATAAGTCAAGGCTAAGGTAAAAATACCTGTTCCGGCTTCTCCGTAATTTCTGGTTACCAGTCCCAGGATAATAAGGGTGGAGGCAGAAGTGACCACCTTACCTGAAATTTGCCAAAAAGTTTGCTTAAATATTTTTTTCCAGATCTTCACAATTTTTATTCCTTTAAAAATTGACAGGTTCCGCGAGCACGAAGTATAATTTCTCTTACTGAAGTGCGAAGCGGGTCCTTACAATTTTATTCTAACATGGAAAAAGATAGTCCCCAGATTAGAAACAGCAACCTATATCCTTGAGGTAAAGATAAAAAATAATGGTCAAAAAGGCCCAAAAATATTATGACGCCCCAGACTGAAAAAATAGTTTTTAGTTGGTAGTTTTTAGTTGGTAGTTTAACTAATCTTAAGATCGGAAACCCAAACATCCCCAAAAGCCCTAAAAACCCTAACATCCCTGTCTCAGCTAAAGCCAAAAGAAAAATGTTGTGCACCGGTTGTAAAAATCTGCTTGGCCCGGCCAGTAGCAAATCTGAAGCTTGGGGGATAAAATTATTTAAACCCACCCCTAAAATAGGGGATTTAAGCCATAATGATATGGCAATCTTGGAAAGTTGTTCTCTTCTTATAAAAGTTAGGCTATCATAATCTATCAAAGAAGAAAATCTGGTAAATAAAACAGGCGATAGTATCAAGACTGTCAAAATTAGCAAAATTCTTCCTCTTTTTTTAAACAAGAACAAAGAAGACATTAAACCTGCAACAATAGCTGCTCTGGAAACAGTTAGTAAAATTACTACTGCAGCCAAAAAAACAGCCATTCTCGCTACTGTCATTCTAATAGGCAGCAAGACAGTCAGGGTAATAATCAAGAAAGCTGCTAACAGATTTGGGTGGGGGAAAGTAGCATAAGGCCTTAAAAATTCTCTGCCATAAAAATCAAATTTGGCAATGGCCGGAGTGGTTAAGGAAAAAGACCGCTCGCCCAATATCCAAAGTCCCAATGTTCCTCCTTTAAAAAATTGCAAAATACCCAAAAGCGATTCTCCAATCACAGCCAAACTGAGCAGCCAAAACAGGTTTCTTGTTTTAAATTTTGAGCTGGCAATATAAACTCCGAATAAACCGGCAATAGTATATTGTTCCAATCTAACCAAACCCGCGCCAATATTTAGGCTGTTACTATAAAATGGAAGCAGAGACAAACTTTGAGTCAGAATAAAAAAGTAGAATAAATTTATTGCCAGCCTATTGATATGTTGACCACGGATTAGAAAAACCGTCCAAAGAGTAATTGCTAAAATGTCCCAAAAATAAAGGGTGGGGGAAAGATAATCAATTGGTAAAGAATATATAAAACTAAACTGCGGCCAAAAATGCCTGCCCAGTTGAGTCGGAAGGAAGAGGATAGTTAAAAAGAATAGGATTTTTTCTAAATTGGCTAGAGTCATTTTCAGAATGACTCAGAGGGCCAGACTTTCAGATTGTCAGGCTTGCTGATTCTCTGAATTTTCTGAGTCTTTCTGTTCCGATTGAGTCGGTTTGTTTGTTTTCTGATTTCCTGGTTTTATCACAATATGCCTATCCCGACCTTCTCCCGCGCTCTCAGAAGACAAACCATCCATCTCAGAAATCACCATATGCACAATTCTTCTTTGCCAAGCAGACTGAGGTTCAAGCTCTAATTCTTTTCCAGTTTCCAAAACCTGTTTACCCCACTGTTTGGCACTCTCCACTAGTTCCTCTTCTTTATTCTTCTTCCAGCCGGACACATCTAAAACAACTCTTTTAAACCCTTCTGTTCCAGTCAGCCTTCCCATTATTTGATTAACCAGCAGTTGCAAAGAGTCTAAAGACTCACCCCTCGCTCCAATTAATCTGCCGGCATCTTTGGTGTCAATTGACACCAAAAAACTTTCCTCTTTTTCTTCAAGCTCATAACTTCCCTCCAAAAGTAAAAATCCCAAGATATTGTCTAATACCTGATTAAGTTTATCTTCCATAAACCCTCCAATGCTCCCCAGCCGGAGATCCTATATTGCTGGATTATTCCCAGTATTGTATAGGTATTCCAATAAATTGCAAGCCCGATCGGGAAGGAGAAGGCAAAATAGCCAATCATTAAAGGCATCATATAGACCATTTGTGATTGGACTTGGCTCATGCTTTCTTCCAATCCCTCTTTTTCCTTAGTTTCTTTAGCTGACTCTTTTTTATAGTGATGAAGGAGTTTTGGCATGGCCATTTTGGATTGGACAAATGTGAGAATAGCAGTTATTACCGGCACCAGAAGTAATAAAATTCCGTGAGTGGTAAACTCTGAAGGCTTAAACCCTAAATTAAGCCCTAAAAAACTAGGATCCAGAGTTGAAGGCAATTTCAGTTGAGGAAAATATAGTAATGAGTTAACATAAGCTATGTTACCCCCGCTTCCAGGTAAAATATTTGTAATCGCCTGATAAAGGCCAATAAAGATAGGTACCTGGATTAAGGCTGGCAAACAACCCCCGGCCGGGTTTACACCATGTTCTCTATAAAGAGTCATCTGGGCTGCAGCCAAAGCTTTTTTATCATCTTTATGTTTACTTTTTAACTCATCAAGGTGGGGTTTTAAGTCTGCCATTTTTTTGGCGGATTTGAGTTGACTGCTCGTAAAAGGCCAGACCAAAACCCTGATGATGACAGTTAAAATAATTATGGAAAAACCCAGGGTTCCCGGCAATCGTAAAGCTAGTAAACCTTGATATAGTAAAACTAACAAGTTAATTATCGGACCTAAAAATATTGAATTAAAAATATCTCCAACGTTCACCTGCAACTCCAAATTCTTTTTAAACCAAGCCCTACCCCCACCAATACCCCAACATCCCCAATCTTCCTTTTTGTATATTCTGAGCAACTAATTTCATATTTGCATGCTCCACCAGGAGCAAAGACGGCTAAAATCCCTTTGTCAAAAGAAAGGAAAACCTGATAAAAGTTGATTAAAAGGACCAACAATTTTTTTGTAAAACCTTCCATAAAGCTATAATATTTTCTCATTTTTCAAACCCTTTTCTAAATCCAGCAATACCTCTGGTGATTTTACACCAATTACCTCGCTTTTGGGAAGAACCACAATATTAATGTGGCCAGGCAAAAGGTTGTAAAGGCATGCAAAAGCTTGAGATATTAATCTTTTTACTCTGTTTCGCTGGGTTGCTTTTCTAAATACTTTCCCTGAAAGTGCAATGCCTAACCTGGGTAAGACATTATCGCCGTTTTTAAAAAAAATTCTGGTAAATTTAGTCTCTATTTTTTTACCGGTAGTTACCCACTTAAAATCAGTTTTTAAATTAAGCCGCTGAAATCTTGGAAGCATTATACAGTCAATCTAACCCTGCTTTCTGCTCTTCTTCTTTTTAAAACTTTCCTGCCTCCCAAAGTACTCATCCTAGACCGGAATCCATGTTTTCTAGCGCGCTTCAATTTCTTTGGCTGATAAGTTCTTTTTGGCATACTTATAGTTTACTAAACTAAAGCTTTATTTACAACACTTGATCTAGTTTTTAACAGTTTCTATATCTTGTCTGTTTGGCAATTGTGGATTAAATTGTGGATAAGTCAAAATCAACTGCTGCTCCAACTTATGGATAACCTCCGTCTCTGGCATAAATTTTTGGAAACTGTCAAACCTGAAGTTGGTCCTGCCAACTTAAAAGCATATTTTTTAAAGACTTTTTTAAAATCTGTAAACGGCAACACCATTACTTTAACCACCCCCTCGGCTTTTATTAAAGAAAATTTAGATCAAAAATATAAAACCTTAATAGAGAAAACCTTTCAGAAAATCCTGGATAAAACGGTCCAGGTTGAGTTCGTGGTTAAAGAAACCGCCCCTGAGGCGAAAAACCAACCTGATTTTTTCCAACCTCTTCAATCTATCTCCAGTCCCTTAAACCCTAAATATACCTTGGAAAACTTTGTGGTCGGACCGTCAAATAATGTAGCTTACGCTGCAGCCCAAGCAGTAGTGAAAGATCCGGGAATTTCCTACAACCCCCTATTTATATACGGAGGCACCGGGGTGGGAAAAACTCATTTAATGTTGGGTATTGGCAATGCGTTGCTTGCAAAAAAAACTCTTTCCAAAGTTATTTATTGCTCTTCTGAAAAGTTCATGAATGATTACGTGGGAGCAATCCAGACGCGCAAAATGGGGGATTTAAGAAATAAATACCGTTCTTCTGATATCTTGCTAGTAGATGACATCCAATTTTTTTCCGGCAGAGAAGGGACCCAGGAAGAGTTTTTTCATACTTTTAATGAACTGGTGGGCAAAAATTCTCAAATCGTCCTTACGTCAGACAGGTCCCCCCACGAAATAGCTAAACTGGAAGAAAGGCTAAAATCAAGATTCGTCGGAGGATTGATGGTTGATATCCAACCGCCTGATTTTGATACCAGGGTGGCCATTTTAAAAGCAAAGTGCGAAGAAAAAGGGGAGGTTTTACCAGAAGAATCTATTAGACTGTTAGCGTCTAGCCTGGAATCCAATATCCGGGAACTGGAAGGAAAATTAATGCAGATTATGCAACTTCTTAAGCTAAAAAGCTTGGCGCCGACCCCGGAAAACATCAGCCTACACCTGAATAAGCAGCCCCAAAAATCCTTAAGCGGCAACCCCAAACAAATTCTGTCTTTGGTGTGCGATTTTTTTAATTTGACTACCAAAGATTTGGTCGGTCCTAAAAGGCAAAAGGAACTGGTTTTACCAAGACATATTACCATGTACATACTCTCGGAAGAGCTTAAATTAACAGTGGAAAAAATCGGCCAGATTCTAGGGGGAAGGGATCATACTACTGTGATGCATGGGCGGGATAAAATCAGAAAATTAATTAACACTGATCAAAACATTCAAAGGATTTTTATTGAAGTGAAAAATAAAATTTTGTCCACAAGTTATCCACTAAATTAAAGTATTTATCCACTAATAATTCACAACTTTTAAAGGCGAAAACTTTCCGAAAAGCCAATCCAAATTAAGATTTTACTCACAAATCCCCAAAGCATATTAATATAACTACTATTTAATATATTTGTTGTATAATCTAAGTAAATTGTGGAAAACTTATGGAATTAAACTGGTGGTTTATTGGAATTTTACTTCTTCTTTTAACTGTCGCCTATCTTATTGGTAGATTACATTCAAAAAAACCTTCAGATATTCCCACTGACCTAATCAGTTTATACCAAGGAGTTCAGGACCTTCCTGCCAAAATTCTTCAAGTTATCCAAGGATCAATCAACCCGCAAAAAGGCAGAATGGCGGAATTATTAACTTATGCTGAATTAAGGTATGATTATGACCGTATTATTCCTTTGGGTTGGCCTATTGACTTTATTGGGATTAAAAATAGGGAGCGGATTGATTTTATTGAAGTCAAATCCGGCCTAAATTATATCTTGACTGATGAGGAGAAACACATTAAAAATTTGATCGCTACAGGCCGGGTTAATTTTAGGTTAATCAAAGTTACGGAAGAGGAAATTCAAAAATTTGTCACTGCCCGGAGAGGAGACTGATGAAGTTTACCATCTTACAGCAAGATTTACTGCCTTCTTTGCAAGCTGTTTCCAGATCAGTCGGGGTCAGGTCTACCCTGCCTGTTTTGGATAATATTCTGCTTTCGGCAGAGGATAAAAGACTTAAAATCGCTGCTACCAATTTAGAAATTGGGGTGATTAAACATCTGGAAGTTGAGGTTGAAGCTCCGGGTGAAATTACTGTTCCTGCCAAAACCTTGGTTGATCTAATTTCCGGCCTGGGGCAAAACAAAATTACCTTACAATCACAAGCAGAGGTTTTAACTGTTCAGTCAGGCAAATTTAAAGCCACCATTAACGGTATTTCTGCTTCAGAATTTCCGGCCATCCCGCTATCTTCAGACGAAGGAATCAGTTTTCCTAAAGAGGTATTGCAATCTTGCTCCCAGATTCTTTTTGCTTCAGCAGTGGATGAAGGCAGGCCGGTTTTAACCGGCATTTTGACTGATGTAACTGGCGGAAAATTAGATTTTGTGGCAACAGACGGGTTTAGGTTGGCTCATCGTCAAGTAAGTCTGCCTAAAGAGAAACTGGAGTTTAAATGCCTGATCCCCAAAAAAACTTTTGAAGAGGTTTTGCGCCTGATGGCTGAGGTGGAGGTTGATACAATAAACATTGCCACCAGCGAAAACCAAAACCAAATTATATTTACATTAGGCCAAACCACTGTCTCCTCAAGGCTAATAGAAGGTCAATTTCCTGCTTGGGAGAAGATTATCCCGCAATCCATTGTTTCGCGGGTGATGGTGGATAGGGAAGAATTGTTAAAGGCTGTAAAATTAGCTGCAGTTTTTGCCAAAAACGAGGCTAATATAGTAGTATTAAACATTCAAAAAAACAGCTTAAGTTTAAAGTCTTCGGTAAAAGAGTTAGGCAGTCAGGAAAATGAAGTTGAGGCTGATTGCCAGGGGCAGGAGTTGCAGATTGCCTTCAATAACAAATTTTTGCAAGATGCCATATCAAATTCTCCTGCTTTGCAAGTGATGATGGAGTTTTCCGGAAACATATCTGCTGTCTTGATTAAACCAATCGGAGTTGAAGGGTTGGAGTATATTGTCATGCCGGTCAGGTTGTCCTGAAATTTATACCCCGGTATATTTAATGGTCCTGAAATGAAAAATCTTCTCCTGTCCCCATCTGCCTACTCCGTCAAATTTAGTTTCCGTGCCAATAAATAAGGTATAAGTAGAACCGAGATCGTACGGCTTGACAGGAATTATTTTGGCGGTTTTGCGGTCTCCTGAAAGTTCAACTTTAACCTCTGTTTTTGGTTCAATCCGCAGTTTAAATTCCCCCACATTCTCTATGGATCTATTAAAGGTAATTTCTAAAACTTCAGTTGCAGAAACAATAGTATCTTCAGTATCTTTTAAAGAATCAGGTTTGGTGGAAACTATTTTAGGAGGATCTTTTTCAGAAACTACTGACGAGGTTTGGTTGTCGGCAGAAGTGCTAATCGGATTATCCTTTGGGGTTTTGAGTTGCTGAATTATCAACCATATTCCTAAAAATATAATAATCAAAACTATAATAAGCTTGACTATTGGTTTTTTAAACATTTATTCCCCTTGTGGTTCGTCTGGGTATTTTTTAATATCCTGACCCCACAGCCTCAAATATTCATCCACACTCAAAGGGATGAAAGTTTGTATTTCATAGACCTCGTCTGTATTTGGGTTTCCCACTATGGCAAACCCTTTTGAAGCATAGACATAAGTTTTGGCAACTCTCCCATGATTTAGGGAACCTGTATATTCGGAGTCAGGTGGGCCGTACTGATTAGTATAAGCAGAAATCATTGGTAAAGGAGTGTTTGGCAGGATAGTTATTACTTTTTTATATATAAGCAGTCGGTTTTGAGTAATTGCTACATTATCCAAATGACTATAAGGGGAAGTAAATAAATACTCGGTAGTGTTATTTGGTAAGGTATTAATGCTTTTTCTGCCTGGTAAGGAGGAAATTTGTTCTTCTGTTGTTTGACCTACTTTTGTCTCCAAATAAACTTTAAAATTAGGGTTATTTTTAATATCTGCTTGTATATAAACAGGAGGCTCAATATTATTTAAGATTTTATTAGCTGGTTTTTTGACAGGGTTAATTAGCAAGTAGATGATCATTATTGCCGAAAAAGTAAACAATAACAAAATTAGGATAATTGTAGTTTTAGATCGGCCAAATAAATTAAACATGGTCAGTTACACCCTCCTGCTATTTTAGCACCTAAATCTTTGTAAACAAGAATACCTGGAGTAAGTGCAGAATATATTGGTCGGCCAGTGACGCAATAAGCTATTAATTCAGCATAGTTTTCTGATTTGTCTGAAAATGCCGTTATCCCTTCAACATTATAACTGCTAATAGCTTGGCCGGAAGAAGCATGCAGGCTGTTGTGTTCAGCTTTGAAGGATATGGTATTAGGTCTGTTATTGTAAATTACATGTCCTAATTCATGGGCTAAAGCTGCTATAAATAAACCATCTTCTCCAGGGTATTCTCTAAGTTGCACATGACCACTTAATTGATTGGAGAAGCCAGTATATATTAATTCAATTTTTTCGCCTTTAATATTTTCTACAAATTTTGATCTGGTCAGGGAATACTCTGACAGTTTATCTATCATTAGTTGCAGTCGGTTTAAGCTCCAGTTTCCAACCATATTTAACCCCCACTTGGCATTTAAGAAATTTTTTGCCTGGTCAACATCGCTGGCCAAAATTGCGCCAACTGGTTGTCCTGGTGCAGTAGAGGTAACTGGTTTACAACTTTGGATGCTGGTAGTGACATCATCTGCATAATTATAAGGGCCAGTGCAGTCGCTTTGCCCCCCGTAGAGAAAACATCCGTAGTATGTATTGACCAGCGCTTCAATAGCTTTTCTATCATTGGTCCAAGCAGGGTCCCATTTTGTGCCATCGCCATAGCCCAATTTACTCATTTTTTTCAATATCCAGCCGGCTCCTACAATAATACTGGTTTTTGGATCACAATAATCTTGCCTTGTCATGCTGGAAACTGTTTTACCGACTAATTTAGCCCCGGCATCTATACAATCATCGCAACTTGCCGGATCCCCCCTGAGAGATGTAGTGCCTGGGGGTTGAATTTGCATAATTCCTAATGCACCTGTAGGGCTTTGGGAACAGCTTAGATTTTTAATTTCATCAACTGTTTTAGTAACAGTACTAGAGGTTTCAACTCTAATAAAAGCAGCTAAAACCACCGCTGGAATACCAGTTAAATTTGAAGCCTCCTGGATATAACTTAAAAGCAACGGGCTTTTGTATGTTAATTCTTTTACAGAGTCACCGGATCTGGTGAATTTACAGTTACTGATATCTGCTGCGGCAGTTGTTCCGCCTGAACTGCCTGTACCTGTTGGGGTAGTTCCTCCTGTTAAACCGCCTATGGCTCCACCAATAATTACCAAAAACAATAAGAATCCAACTAAACCCCAAGCCAGCCTTTTTGATCCTGCTTTCGCAGATAATCTGCCGGCTTCTGTTGATACCTGATTGGAAAATCTGACACCAGTATTAATTATGTCGTTGCCCGCTCTCCCCAAAAACCGCATCCCTTCCCTGCTCTTAAGCCAGGGAGGTAAAGCAGCCCCTCCTATTGCCCCTCCAAATATGCCTGCAGCGCTTCCATTAGTCAACGCCCCGCCGGTAATAGCTCCAATCCCGCCTGAAACAACTGTGGCAATTCTTCCCGTGGTAAAATATTTACCCGCGTTTCTTTGGAAGAAAACTCCTGCTCTGGAGCCAAAGTTTTTAAATCCTCCAAAAGAAGAGGAAAAAGAAGATTTAATGGAGGAAAAATTAAATCTTTTGGGGGTGATTGGGTGTTCTTCTACTGCAGCGCCGCTTTTGTTGGCAATATATATTTTTGACGGAGGAGGTTCTGCGACAACTCCGCTTTTACTTGCTGTTACCAGTTCCGATTTTAACGGCGGTTTTTCTACCGCTACTCCGCTTTTGTTGGCAATTGCTATTTCAGGCTTAGTAGGCTCAGGTGTATGAGGAATAATATGGATAATGCGTGGGGCAGAAGGGGAAGAAATAGCAGGAACAGAAAGCAACCCTCCCGGCAGATCGGAAGATGTTGTGCCCACTGTCTCAGTTGGAGTCTGCATGGTTGCAGCCTGCTCTGCCTGGCCTTCCTCGCTAGCAGGTTGCTCGCCTTCTTCAGCAACAACCGGCTGTTCCAGTGATTTAGCAAGCTGGACATACTGGGCTATAGGTAAATTGCGCAGTACCTTATCCCTAATCTTGTTCCGGTTAAGAGGGTTTGATAAGAATTTAATTAAAAAGTTATCGTCTTTTAACTGTCTTTCCTCTAGACCGGAGAATAGGTCTGGGAATTTAGAGCGTAGTATATCCAGGGCTAGGTTTTTTTCACCTGTTGTTAATGCTTGTTTCAAAGGTCCAGGAGTTTTTTCCAAATTGAGTTCTGAAAACAAAGAACTCAGTCTTTGCAGTTCTAAAAGTTTTAATTCAACCATATAATTAGTTTACCATCATACGTTTTGTCTGGCTAATAGCTCCTGTGGATTAGAGGTAATTAGTTGATGTTCTTGAGGGGAGGCTACCACTCCCATGGCCACATGAGTATTTCCGGCAAAAAATATCCCCTCTCCGACACCTTCTGACAAAAGCAGCCTTTGTTCTCCTTCGGACAAATTAAAAACTTTAGCCAGAGAATCAATTGAGGCAGGAGCCTGTTTTAAAAGTATTTGGATGGAGGAATTGGAAATAATCTCTTTGCCCCGGTCAGTTGACAGAAAATCTTCAATATCCTGAGTAACGGTGGTTAGTCCCAGATAATATTTTCTGGCCCTTTTGGCCATGTCTACCAAAAAGTCAGCTGAATCAGGATTTCTCATTAAATACCAGGCCTCATCTACAATCATGATTCTTTTTTTCAGCCTGCTTCTGATCTTGGTCCAGACATAATCTAAAATCATATGCATGGCCAAAGGCCTTAACTGGTCCGGTAAGTCCCTGACTGAAAAGACAGTGAATGCGTTTGATAGGTCTATATTGGATTGTGAAGAAAAAATACCAGTTAAAGATCCCTTGATAAATTTTTCCAGTCTGGCTGAAAGCTCCATGGCAGCTCCTTCTTCCATGCCGATTAACACTTTATATAAATCTTCCATTAAAGGAGGTTGATTTCTTTGAGTTTTAGGGTCATCAGTAATGCCTTTTAATTGATATGTTTGTTTTAGGGCCCGGTCCAAAATAGCAGCTTCCTGGGCATTTAAAGCACCCAGGACTAATTTCAGAAAGACACTCAGAGTTAGAATTTTGCGGCCCAATTCATTTTCTCCTGAAATCTCCCCTGACATATCAAAGGGGTTAATTTTAACCGGACTAGAGGAGGAAAAGTTAATAAACTCGCCTCCCACGGCTTGAGCTAAAGGTAGATATTCCTGTTCCGGGTCAATGACGATAATTTCCGTGCCAAACATTAGCGACCTTAAAGCTTCCAGTTTTACCAGATATGATTTGCCTGCACCTGATTTGGCAAATATTACCGAATTCGCGTTCTCTAAACTGAACCTGTCAAATAAGATTAAAGATCCGTTGTGCTCATTAATGCCATACATAATTCCTTCATTGGCTGTGAGCTCCGATGAGGCAAAAGGAAAGGTGGTAGCCAAAGAGGTAGTATCCATATTATGCTTGAGGTTTAAAAGATCCTGTCCCAAAGGGAGGGTAGATTTAAAACCATCTTCCATTTGCAGGGTAGTTGGCTTGGCAGTGATGGACAGGGAAGCCAGGGTAGATTCTACCAGTTTTGAGGTGTTGTGCAGTTCTTCCAAAGATGTTGCCGGTACAGAAATGTAAAGCGAGAATTCAAAAAATCTTTCAGCCCCTTTAACCAGTTGGTCTTGCAAAGATTGGGCATCTTCCAAAGCTACTTGTACGGCCGGGTCTATGGCCCGTCCACGCTCAACATCAGTTTGGACGGTAGCTTCCATTTCAGCAATTTTTCTTTTTAGCTCCTCTAAAACACCGGCAGATTGTGACGGATAAATAAACATGGAAATCAGCAGTGAATGCTCAAAAGAAATGATCGGCTCCAGCCAATTTGGCTCCACAAACCTAGGGTAGGCTGAGACAAAAAAAGAGCGGAAAAATTGGCCGTCTATTTTAATATGATTAAAATCCACCTCAATTTCTGCCGGAGCAATCACATCTTCCAAGGTTAATTGGGGAACAGTTTCTTCAACTAATTTTTTTTTATTAAATAAAACCGGTAGTTTCATAATTTATATCTCATCCCTCCAGTTCCTCTACCACAAACGGATGGGTCTTGGCTGTCTGGGTGGTAGTTGGCGGTAGGTTGGGTGGCAGTTGGGTTGGCGCAGGTGGTTGGGGTGGTGGCTGAGGGTTTTTCAATTTAACTGCCAATTGCTGCGGATTAATTAATTGATTGGTAGGTTTTGTTACTATCTGGCCATTATAAATGTCATAAAAAAGCTCTATTAATTGTTGTTTGGAGAGCTGATTGGCTTTAAGCCCTACTCTGGACAGTTGCCTGATAATCTGATCTCGTCTTGGCAGCAGCACTGTTTTAATTTTTTGCTGCAAAGCTTCCTTTGAAGTTGTTAAACCTAACTCCAGATTAAAAAGTGGAATAGCCAGGTAAAATTTTTTATCCAAGACCTCGTTTTCTTTGATGGTAGCTTGGATAAATTGTTTATATTGGGTCATCATTAAAGCCAAAAGCGGATTAGTTTGAGCCTGTTGGGCTTTTTCCAGCAAAGTTAGGTATGAGGCAATATTAAGCCTTTCCGAATGAATAATAATTTGGATGCTGAATGATAAAGAATTTAGCATTTGGGCAAAACTGATGATGATGGCCATTTGCTCTCTGTCTGAGAGTAAGCCGAAATTGACAGCGCTGACCTGCAAAATTAAGGCAGCGCTGCCGTCTTTTAAAAGTAGGATATCATCGGCAACATCAGAAATTGATAGATGATTTTGTGTTGTACTCATAATTATTTTGCTGTTGCCATCAACGGTGATAAAACCGTTCCAGTTAATTCTATCTGCAACACATCAAAAACAAAACCGTCTTTTTCCAGCTCCAAAGTATAAGTACCGTTAGGGAGTGGGGTTGAACCGGTAAACTGACCGAGTTTGTTGGTTTTTAAAGCCCTGACCGGTAACCCTTCTTTATCGTAAATTACCACCACCGTTCCTTCCAAATAATTATTCTGTTTGTCTTTTACAATACCATTGACCACATTGGGAAATGTTGTTAAAGCCACTTGCGGCTGTTTAGACTTGGCAGTGAATACCACTTTCACTTTTTCCTTTTCTACGGGTTGTGCAGCCAGTGTGGGGATTGGCGTTGGTTGCTGGGTAACAGAGTGTAGTTGTGTTTTGATAGTAGATGCTTGAGTAACCAACAAACTTAAATCATTTAGAATTTTATTGACTTGCTGACTGTAATCTATAGGGATGGCTGTTGGTTTTTGGGCTTCTGCCTTGATTTGATTGAGCATCCTTTCATTTTGAATAATCTTGACTTGCAGGACTTGAGCC
Organism: Candidatus Daviesbacteria bacterium; assembly: GCA_016198275.1. Lineage (GTDB taxonomy): Bacteria > Patescibacteriota > Microgenomatia > Daviesbacterales > UBA10151 > JACQIX01. The sequence continues at coordinate 18,546 of JACQIX010000017.1, forward strand.
TGACGGGCCAAATCTACTGTTTTTTGTAATTCTTCTTTGCTGGGTAGCTCAGAACTGCTGAGCGAAGGAGGCGCTGGAGTTGGTCTTTGATACTGTTGGGGAACTGGCGCTTGCATCTGAGGAGCAGGAATATTGCCGGAGAAATACATAATCAAACGGCTGTTAAATAAAGGCTCTTCCTTATAGGTTTTTTTGTTTTTCTGCCAAACTCTTTTGGTGGGGGAATAGACAGCTTTCAAAAAAGCCCTTACCCAATGATCCAAAGGTCTTGATCCAAATGGCAAAAAAGCAAATGCTATACCCAAAAGCGTAAAGATAATAATCAGAGGCCAGGTTACTATCGGGTAATCACGGGCAAAGAAAACAAAAATTACATAGGCAGTAACACAACCGCTGGCCAAATAAATAAATTGTTTTAAGGTCATGTCTCCTACCAGCTTAAACTGGAAAGAGGTGACGTTTTGTGGAATTGGATGTGGTTCCATATTAACTATACGCTAAACGCTTCTTTCTATTCTCTTTGTTATACAATGTGAAAAAAATGATGGCAAGCAGCACAAAAGAGATCATTATGAGGCAAATAAGATAATTTCAATAATTTGATATTTGAGATTAATGTGTTATTCTTAATTTGTGGTGTTCCATCCTGAGTGTTAATCAAAGGATAAGGAACAAAGGGAATGCTGTGTAACTCAGCAGCTGTGCCGCAACTGTATAGCCAGGAGACCGACCACCCACGTTCAGTTTACATGAACGTGGTAAATCCCGTAGCAGGAGCAATATGCTAGTAGAAATACTCAATTTTGAGCCAACCTTAAGTCTTAAAGAATTAGATCCTCCTCCCCTAACCATTGCCAGACCAATCGAACGAATTTTACCTCCTACAGAGCCCCAGGGAGTACAAATAACATCAGGTGTCGGAGAAAATTCACAGTTGGAAGGAACAGGTTTTATTTTATCCAAAGAAATAAAACGTTTATTTAAAAACTACAACCAAAATATAAGGATAGGTAAAACTCCTGAGGAAGCCTGGGCTATTTCTGTAGATGAATCGATACTTAATATTAGGACCTTTGTGCTAGAATATATCCAAAGCTCTACTGTATTACCCCATAAAAACAAATTAGAAGAAGTTAATGGAGTCAATAGGATGGTGGGTGATAATGGTGTGTTGGTTGTGGACGGGATAACAGGCGAGGAAAGGCAGGGAGGAGTAAAAGAGGCATCTTTAGTAGTTGATAATTTCATTTCTGCTAAAGCCCCAAACAGAGTAGCTATAATTAATAGCCCCCTAGGTCACTCTGGTCTTTTCAAAAAGGATGGTTCAGGAATTACCTATAAAAACAATCAAGCCATGGTATTTTGGATAAATGAGCAAGGTGAGTTGAACGGTTTAACCCTGGTCACCGATTTAAAAGAAGAACAAGCTAGGGCACTTTCAGTCAGACTGGGTGTGGATGAAGGTTTATTAACAGGTCAAACCGAGCTGGAAAGAGTCTCCAGTATTGTTAGGAATCCGGCTCTATTTTCTTACGCACAAGGTCTAAAAAATCCGGCAGAATATGTCCTAGATAAAATTGTAGCTATCAGAGGGAGTTCTGATTTTAGGTTAGCACAGGAAGATGGAAGTATAGAAATAAGATCTGTTGAGCAAACTAGAAAAGATATACAAAGAATGACTCAATTATTAACTTTCAATCAGGTGATAGAAAACTATCTAGCTCAATTAAGAAATAACCTGCTAGGCAAGCTTAATAATTTAAATGATTCTATTATTCAATCTGAAATAGCCAGACAGATAGAAGAGACAATACTTGGTATAGTTGTTGATCATCTGCAGAAGACACCAAATAAATATTACAGTTTGCCTTCTCAATACAGATCAACGCCGTATTCAACTTTTCAGGAGGATAAGTTTATGCTGGCTGCAGCATTTTTAAAAACAAGAGCAGGTTGTGCCGGAGGAGGGAGCAGCTCAAGCTTAAGAAGAATAAGCTTGGGTTCAGGGATTTTCTCAACAGAATCTTTGAGTACTGAAAATAGAGGAGGAAATTGTAATAAGTGTGGAATACCGAACCTTGATAACCATTATCATTGTCCGGAGTGTCCGGCAAAATATGCTGATGAAACAAATAAGTCCCCTGAAGCAAGAACAAAACAGTGCAGCTGTGGGTTTGAATTCGGCTGTTGACCCATTCGGTTTTGCTCAGGGTTAATACTGAACAAAGTTGCAGCAAGTAATTTTCACCTTCTTCCCATAGGAATAGATCATGTACTGGAAGTTAAGAAATTACTGATATTCATGAAGATCCTTTTGATAGGTTATTAATAGCTCAGGCAAAAGTGGAAAACCTTACCCTGATTACTTCTGATCCAAAGATTTGGAAGTATAAGCAAAGCTTGCGATCTAAAGATCTAAAGATTTCCTTAATAAAAGCTTAGGATAATTTTTAAAATTAATTGTAGAACGCTTATTGACAAAAGGATATACTTCTACTTACCATGGGTTATGAAGTAATTAGCATTAAAGTTGATCCTGTGACCAAAAAAGAAGCCAGACGTATTGCTGATAAAATTGGTTTGTCTCTATCTGCTGTTTTAAAAGGTTTTTTAAAACAATTTATCAGAACTAAAACAATTACTTTTAGTGTAGGGGAAGATGAAATTCCCAGTGAGCGTCTAATCAAAGCAATAAAAAGAGCAGAAAAAAATTTAAAAGAGGGGAAACATTCTCCAATATTTAGAACAGGAGAAGAGGCAGTTGCCTGGTTGGAAAAACAAGGTTTATGAATGCCGTCTACGATTCTGCTTTTGTAAAAAAGTTGAAAAAGGTAGGCGTTAGAATTAGGAAAAGTTTTAAAGAAAGAATCCTCATCTTTTCTAAAAATCCTTATGATCTGCAACTTAATAACCATGCTTTAAAAGATGGGTATAAAGGTTATAGAAGTATTGATATTGCAGGTGATTGGAGAGCAATATACAAAGAAACGCAAATTGGAAAAGAGGTTGTTGCATATTTTGTTGAATTCGGAACTCATGTTCAGTTGTACAAGAAACAAAACAAATAAATTTAGCCTTAATACCATCAGGATTTTGTAAGAATTAAATCAAGCGCTTCGGCTACGCTCACTGTAAACTTGTTTTAAGTTTTGACATCTAATTTTAGAAGTTATACACTGGAATTAATGTCATAGAGAAAGGAAAATATGGCAGGAGTAGAAAGTTACAATCCTGAGCGAAGGAACACAAATATGGCAGAAGGAACACCAGGCCCAGGAGCAGAAGGCGCTTCACCCCAGGGTGAGACAACTCCAGCAGCGGGAGCACCAAAAGTTGCTGAAGGGCAATTTCCCCCAAGACCGGCCTGGCAAATTTATAATGGATTTGATCGTGGAAAACTTGAAAAAGATGAGTATGAGTTCAGGATAGAAAACCCAGATTCCCCGTACACTTTAATTGTTGACCCGTCTTCAATCGATCCAGATACAAAAAAGCCTAAAGTAGTGGCTAAAATATTGACTATAGCAGGTGGGGCATGGGGTTTATTTGGTAGAAGGCAAGATCAACCTCAAAGCGGTCAAGATCAGCAAGGTAATCAGGGGGTACCTGGGCCAGGCCAACCAGAAACTCAAGCAGAAATCCAAGGAGATGTACCTGAGCCAACTACAGCTGTTAATCAAACTGCAGCAGAAGGAGAAGCTGCTGTAAGTCCAGTTCCAGAATCCCCAGAAAAGCCACCTGAGCAAGTAGCGGAAGGTGGTGGAGGTGGAGATAACGGGGAGAGGAATGGTGGTCAGGAACCTCCCCCAGGTCAGCCTCCAGAAGGACCAAGGGGCCCAGAACCACCTAGGGGGCCTGAATGGGAGACCAGTCCGGAAAGAGGCAGGTGGTTAGTGGAACAAATCGTTTATATGGAAACTAAATTGCCTTATGAGGTTAGATATAACGCCGAAAATGGTCCAAAATTAAATGAATATTATGCCAAGTTAGAGCAATTTGTTGAAAGAACTCAAGAGGATCGCCATAAAGAAAAAGCTTTTGATCCTGTAGAAGAGCACCAAGTAAAGCCAGAAGAGGGTGAAGAGCTTCTCCAGGCTATCCAGCGGACTTATGACGAGTGGTTAAAAGATGGTGTAAAAGGCCGAGAGGAAGCCCAGCCTCCAGAAAATCTAAGTAAGCTTGCTCCTTTGAGAGAATTAATTACTAATTTTGATAATGCTTATTTTCCTTCCCCGACTGTTAGCGAGGCTGACAGAGCGAAAGCGATTGCTGAACGGACTAACACTGTTGCCGAATTATTAAAATATTTTAGGGAAGCTGACAGAAGAGGTATTTTGGTGGGGGTAAATATGATTTTAGATTCGATCTATGAAAATATTGTCAGTGGTAAAAGGGAACAAGAAGAAGTTAGAGCACTTGCAGATCAACAGACTGTTAAATCCGCCCAAAATGAAAGACCTTCAGCTTATAATTCAGCAGAATATTCCTTTGCTTCCCGTCTAATGGGAGACCCTGACGTTGAGAGACTCTTTAATGTTTGGGATCCTTTTCTCAAACTTGCCAGAATGCGGTTGGAAAGTGAGATTAACCAGCAGGAGTGGATACCTTTAGAAGGAGAATGGCGCCCTACTAGCTGGGGGAGTGGTGAGGAGGAAACTACAGAAACCTTTTGGTCACCATACGGCGGTTATCCTGATTACTACATTGTGAGCGCCAGAACTCCTGCTCAATTCCGCCGAGCCATGGAATCGTTTATAGAGATAATCAGGAATGGCTCTTTAGGTTATGCTCCGGCTGATTTATTTCAAAATATCCAAAATTTTCAAAGAGTGTTTAGTGCCCGGGCTTCTTTGATGGCTAGGGAGCACGAAGCCAAGGCAAAAAGTGAACAAAGGCCTATTGGGCCGGATGACATGACACTGGACATTAGTATTGAAGATCGGCAAGAACTCCAAGGCCGAGCTTACCTTTGGTACAGCTATTATCAATATGAGCATTACAATAAAGAAGAGGCTAAGTCTGGTGCTACTGCTATGGCTTTAAATGAAGGCCCGGCCAGACACACGGCAGTTTTGCGTTCAGGTGCAGAAGGAGAAGTAGGCTCTGGTACATGGGATTATGATTATTTACGAGCGATTGAACTGGCTTTAAATGCCCAAGGCTCAAGAGGTCAACTAGGAAACTATACCCCGGCTCAGGAATATTTAAGAGATACCATTTTCAAGATGCAAGTGGAAAAAAGAATGGGCGTTGTTTTAAAAGACTATGATAGAAGAGATATAGCTTCAAGCACGGACTTTACAGCACGCAAAAAAAGAGACGAACGTTTAGAGGCAATTGATAGGTACTTAAGAAGACACAGAGGTAATTTAAATACTTTATCTGAAGAGGATCGGGATTATTATTTACATCAAAAAGCCCATGCCAGTAGAAACAGATACCATATTGGTATTCACCAGTCTGCTGAAGAAATGAGAAGTCTCTATGAAGGTTTTGATCATGGTGATGCTCATAGGCGGGTTTATCAAGAATTCAAAGGGTTACCACCTGAAGAGTTAAAAAAATTACCTAGAAAACTGCTCAAATCCTTTAGGTTAGGCATGGTTCAAAGCATGATGGATCAGGTGAGAGGTGAGATTAGGAAGGGAATTAGGATAGATAAACAAGATTATCCAGTTAAAGCAGTATTCAGAAAGAGCGATGATTTACTTGAAATAACCATTAACAGGTTGGTAGAAGAAGGGCAAATTGAAGAAAAAGAAAAGGGTTTGTATAGAAGGATTTACCA
>JACQIX010000015.1 GCA_016198275.1 Candidatus Daviesbacteria bacterium
AAAGATACTTCTTCAAAATTTAGATGCTGAGTTAGCTGGTGAAATTTCCAAAAAAATAAAAGAAGCAGAAGAAGAGATTAAACTGACTGCAGATGAAAAAGCAAAAGAGATTTTAGCAGATGCTATGCGTCATGGGGTAACAGATTATATTTCCGAATTTACTACTTCTAAAGTGAAATTACCGGATGAAGAAATGAAGGGTCGGATTATTGGTAAAGAAGGCCGGAATGTCCGCACCTTTGAACAAGTTACCGGGGTAGATGTGGTGATGGATGATGAAATCACGGATACTTTGATTTTATCCTCATTTGATCCGGTAAGAAGAGAAATTGCCAAAGTTTCTCTTGAGAGGTTAATGGAAGACGGCAGGATTCAGCCGCAAAGAATTGAGGAAATTGTGGCCAAAACCCAGGAAGATATTAATAAATTAATGAGGGCGGCAGGAGAAAAACTCTGTCATGATGTTGGTGTTTATAATTTACCTGTTGAGTTGATAGATATTGTCGGCAGGTTTAAATACCGCTATTCTTATGGACAAAATTTAATTTTACACACCCAGGAAGAAACACAAATTGGTATTGCTCTGGCAAAAGAAATCGGAGCAGATGCAAATGTAGTGCGTTTAGGATGTTTATTGCATGATATAGGCAAAGTTGTAACAGAAGGTGATGAAGGGACTCATGTTGAAAAAGGAGTACAACTGGTTAAAAAGTTCGGACTTCCGGAAAAGATAATTAATTGTATAGCAGAGCATCATGAAGACCAGCCTTTTTCTTCCGTTGAATCAATTCTTGTATATATTGCAGATGCCATATCCGGAGCAAGGCCAGGAGCCAGGCATGAAAATGTTGAAGATTACATTAAAAGAATGGATGATATAGAAAAAATTGCCACCTCTTTTGAGGGTGTCGAAAAAGCCTTTGCTGTGCAGGCAGGAAGAGAAGTCAGGGTTATTGTGATTCCGGAAAAGATTCTGGATGAAGAGCTGCCGAAGTTAGTTCACGATATAGCTGAGAGAATTTCTGCAGAAGTGATGGTGCCGGGAGCGGTAAAAATAACAGCGATTCGGGAAACCCGTTATTCTGAAAGTACAATGACTTCCTAGTAATTTGGGGCTTGATAAAAGGTAAAACATCTGGTAATTTATTCCTGTTATGACCAAGAACGAACTAATAGAAAAAGTTGCAAAAAAGGCTAACCTTACTAAAAGGGCTTCAGCTGATGCAGTTAACACCACTTTTAATTTAATCAGGGATGGGTTAGTTCGGGGCGAAAAGATAGTAATTACCGGCTTTGGCACCTTTTTGATAAGGTCAAGAGCTGCCAGGCGCGGCAGAAATCCGCAAACCGGAGAAACAATTCAAATCCCCAACAAAAAAACCCCGGGCTTTACTTCCGGCAAGACCTTGAAAAGGTTGATTAAGTAATTCTTTCTAGACTACAATTAGACTGTGTCAAATACGGTAATTTCTGTAAAAAATCTCAAAAAATATTATAGAGTTCATCAAAAAGATCCTGGATTAATCGGGTCAATTAATTCTTTTTTGAACCGGAAATATAAAGATGTAAAAGCAGTTGATGGTATTTCTTTCCAGATAGAAGAAGGAGAGCTGATTGGTTTTATCGGTCCAAATGGAGCAGGCAAAACAACTACTTTAAAAGTTTTATCAGGGCTTTTATATCCAAATGGCGGTGAAACTCAAGTTTTAGGGCTTGAGCCATTTAAGAGACAAAAGCAATTTCAAATAAATATCTCTTTAATCATGGGCCAGAAAAATCAACTCTGGTGGGATTTACCCCCGATGGACAGTTTTATTTTAAATAAAGAAATTTATGAAATCGGTAAACAGGAATTTAAAGATACTATAGAAAAATTATCCCGGATGCTTGAAGTGGGAGATATTTTAGCAACCCCGGTGAGAAAACTTTCTTTAGGCCAAAGGATGAAATGTGAACTTATTGCAGCGCTTTTGCATTCACCAAAAGTTTTATTTTTAGATGAGCCTACAATAGGCTTGGATGTAGTGGCGCAGCAAAATATGCGCGATTTTCTGAAAGAGTATAACAGACAGTTTCAAGCCACCATAATTTTAACTTCTCACTACATGGGTGATGTTGAAAAGTTATGCAAAAGAGTAGTTATCATTAATGAAGGTAAAATTATTTACGATGGTAGTTTGGAAAAAATAATCAATAAATATGCTCCATATAAAATGATAAAAGTAGATTTTAAAGAAAATATTGATTTGAAAAAGATAGAAGAGTTTGGTAGGGCCGAAAGATATTCAGGTAATCATGTGGAATTTAGGGTGGCAAAAGATGAGATATCTAAAAAGACTGCAAAGTTGCTGTCGGAGTTTGAGGTAGCTGATATAACCATTGAAGATCCGGCAATTGAAGAAATTATCCGGCAAATCTTTGAACAATGAGTAAATACTGGGAAATTTTCAGGATAACCTGGCAACAGTTTTTAATATACAGGGTTAACTTTGTGATATGGAGACTGCGGACAATTATGCAGCTTCTTTTAGTTTACTTTATCTGGTGGAGTGTTTTTAAGTCACAAGTACAAGTTTTTGGTTATACTGCGTCCTCAATCCTAACTTATATTTTAGCAGCTTCTTTAATCCGCACGATTGTTTTATCCAGCAGGGCTTCAGATTTAATAGATTCAATCAATACTGGTAGCATAGTGAATTTCTTAATTAAACCACTGGGATTTATCAGGTATTTTTTAACAAGAGACGCGGCAGATAAACTTTTCAATATTGGTTTTTTTATTGTTGAAATTTCCTTGCTTATATTGTTACTGAAGCCTCCAGTTATTATTCAAACAGATATCGCGATCTTAATCCCCTTTTTTCTTTCAATTGCAGGCGGGTTAATAATTTATTTTTGTATTAATTTTATTATTGGTTTAACTGCTTTCTGGGTTGAAAGTTCGTGGGGAGTGTTGTTTTTAATGTCAGTTTTTCTGGAAAGTTTAGGAGGAGGTCTTTTTCCGCTGGATATATTGCCAAAGAATTTATTTAGTGCGCTTATGCTGACGCCATTTCCCTATTTAATCTATTTTCCGGCAAAACTTTATTTAGGCGGAATGAATTATTCTGAGATGCTAAATGGTTTTGTAGTAATTGCAATCTGGATATTGGTCTTAATTTTATTGATGAGGATAATTCGGGATGCAGGTTTTCGCCACTTTAGTGCAGTAGGGAATTAGTATGAGAAAATATTTAAAAGTCTGGTGGCTTTATACAATAAATTCATTTCAGGTACAGCTTAATGTCAGGTGGGCATTTGTGTTGTTTATATTTGCCAAAATTTTAAGGTTTGCTGCTTTTATATTTTTCCTGGTTGTTTTGGTCAAAAGCACCAAGGTTTTAGCAGGGTATAATTTGGATCAGGTAATTTTGTTTTTCCTTTCCTTTAATCTTTTGGATATATTATCTCAACTAATATTTCGGGAAGTTTACAGATTTAGAGCTGTAATACTCTCAGGAAACTTTGATTATTATTTGATGAAACCTTTAAACCCGCTTTTCCGCTCTCTTTTTACAGGTGCGGATTTGTTTGATTTTGCTACCTTGATTCCCTTAATTTTTGCCCTCTTATATTTTATAAATAAGCTGCAGCTTTTGGACATAATTCATTTATCAAGTTATTTTTTGATGCTTTTGGTAGGGTTAGTAATTGCGCTATCGTTTCATATATTTGTCCTGTCTTTAGGGATTTTTACAACTGAGGTAGATAATGCAGTTTTTGTTTATAGGGATCTTATGGGAATGGGAAGAGTGCCTGTTGATATTTATATGGAACCGATCAGGGGTTTGGTTACTTTCATTATTCCTGTTGGGATTATGATGACATTTCCTGCAAAATCATTAATGGGATTACTTTCTTTGTCCTCTTTGGTTTATTCAATTTTGTTTGCGGCCTTTTTATTTTATTTATCTTTAAACATTTGGAAAATTGCATTAAGAAATTATTCATCTGCCAGCAGCTAAAATTTTTTAGAAAATATTTTTGGAAAGATTGGTCATAAAAAATACCTTAACAAAATCTCTGGGAATTGGTACTGCTGTAAGGAATGGAAAGATTAAAACAAAAGCGAGTATTATTAAAACTAAGATTGTAATAGCCAATTTTTTCCGTTCGCTACTTTCTAGAAGTTTATTTAGCTGATATCCCAGCGCTAAAGATAAAAAAGGCACTGATGGGCTAAAGTGGTATAAAAACATAATCCTGGGAGAGATAGACCACGGCAGCCAGAAACTAAAAAAACCCAGGAGTATTATCAATAAATTTAATGATTTTTTTAAAATTACTTCCCTGATAGTTAATATGACAGCAATAACCCCGCTCCAAAAAAGCGCCGGGTTTCCTGAAGCAAATATATTGGCTATAGTATTTTTGCCGTAATCTACAAAATACCAGACAGGGTATAAGTTAAGCGGCCATGACCACCAT
>JACQIX010000020.1 GCA_016198275.1 Candidatus Daviesbacteria bacterium
AAAATTAAAGTTTTTGGAGTTGAAATGAAGGATACGCTGCTGCGTGATGATTTTTTTCTAATTAACCCATATAGCAATAACCCCAGAATCATTTTCCGTCTGTCAAATTCTTTAGATGTTCAACTTGCATCTTTACAATTGATCTTGGGGAAAGCTAAAATAGACGGGAGTAGGTTAGAGTTTATCGATTTAAGATTTGATAAACCGGTTTTGAAATTTACCCCAAAAGAAAGCAATGGCAAAAGATAAAGTTATTTGCGCAATAGATATAGGTTCATCTAAAATAGCTACCCTTATTGCCTCAGTTGATGAAACCGATAAGATCAATTTAATTGGTGTTTCTTCCACCGTCTCAAAAGGTGTCAGAAAAAATCAGGTTGTGGATATTGATGAAGCGGTCAAGGCCATTACAGAATCTATCGAGGCAGCAGAGAGGATGGCCGGTTATTCAATTTCTCAAGCTTTTGTATCAATGGGTGGGCCTCAGATAGAAAGTGTTAACCAGCACGCGGTGGTGGCTGTTTCTGAGCCGGAAGGTGAAATTAAAGAATCCGATATTCAAAGAGTCAATGATGCTGCCAGAGCAATTCCGCTTCCTTCTTCCAGAGAAATTCTGCATGTGATCCCGCGAACTTTTACTGTTGACGGTCAAGGAGGTATTAAAGATCCGATTGGGATGACAGGAGTCAGGTTAGAAACAGAAACACACATCATTACCGGAGCAACCACTTCTATGAGAAATCTGGTGAAATGTGTTTCAGAGGTTGGGATTGATGTTTTGGAATTGGTTTTTTCCGGAATCGCCTCTTCAATTGCCGTGCTGACAGATACGGAAAAAGAATTAGGAGTGGTTTTAGTAGACATTGGCGGTGAAACAACAGATGTAGTAATTTTTCTAGATGGATCGGTTGCTTATTCCTCTGTTATTCCAATAGGTGCCCGTCATATTACTTCGGATATGGCGGTGGGAATTAGGGTTTCATTGGAGTCGGCAGAAAAAATTAAGCTATCTTTGGGTAAGTTAATAAAAATTCCTGCAATATCTGAAGCAATGGCTAGCGAGAACAAAAATAACTCAAGTAAGAAAAAAGATGATGAAACAATAGATATTAAAGCATTGGGGATCAGTGAGGACATCCAAAAGATTTCCCGTAAAGCAATAGTTGATGGGATTATCAGACCTAGACTTCAGGAGATATTTAAATATGTTGGTAAAGAAATTAAGAAAAGCGGTTTTGGTACCCAAGTTCCCTCAGGGTTAGTTATTTGCGGGGGCGGAGCTTTAACCGTCGGAATCTTAGATCAGGCAAAATACGTGCTCGGTTTTCCTGCCAGGGTTGGACAAATAGAAGGTTTGGCTGGTTTGGTGGAGGAGATAGATTCCCCATCATTTGCTTCATCAGCAGGTTTGATTTTATACGGGGTAACACAAGGAAAAGGTGACCGAATGCGTATACCGGTTCTTTCCGGCAATCTGCCCATTAAAGGTATGATACAAAAAGGAATAAATTTGATGAAATCACTCTTGCCGTAATTTTTTTGGACTTGATTAATTGAATAAGATATGTCAAAATCTGTCCAAATATTATGCTTATTAAACCTGATGTCCAAAGATTTGCCAAGATTAAAGTAATAGGGTTAGGGGGTGGGGGTTCTAATTCTTTAAATTCAATGATTTCCTTGCAGCAAATCCAAGGGGTGGAGTTTTTGGCAGTTAATACCGATGCCCAAGCATTGATGAACAATCAATCTCCCACCAAGGTGCAAATAGGGGAGACATTAACCAAAGGTTTAGGTTCAGGTGGAGATCCGGAAGTAGGAAAACAAGCAGCAGAGGAGTCCTCACAAAAAATTCAAGACGTTTTAGTTGATGCTGATATGGTCTTTTTAACTGCCGGCATGGGTGGGGGGACTGGTACAGGTTCGATACCAATTGTTGCTCAAATTGCTAAAACTGCGGGAGCTTTAACTGTGGCAGTTGTTACCAAGCCGTTTGCTTTTGAAGGAACCAGAAGAATGGTGGTAGCAGAAGAAGGGATGGAGAAATTGAAGGATAAGGTGGATGCTCTGATTATTATCCCTAATCAGAGGTTGCTTGAGACGGTTGAGAAAAATATGACTTTGCAAGAGGCATTCAAATTGGCAGACTCTGTTTTGGGACAGGGTGTTCAAGGCATATCTGATCTTATTACCATGCCGGGACTTATTAATGTTGACTTTGCTGATGTTAAAACTATTATGTCTAATGCAGGCTCTGCTTTAATGGGGATTGGAGTGGCTGGTGGTGAAAATAGAGCCGCTGCCGCAGCTAGGATGGCAATAGCCTCACCCTTACTTGAAGTTTCAATAGAAGGTGCTAAAGGAGTGTTATTTAATATTGTTGGAGGATCTGATTTGAGTATGAGTGAGGTTAATGAGGCAGCTCAAATTATTGCTCAGGCTGCAGATCCTGATGCCAATATTATATTTGGTGCCACCATTAAAGAAGACCAGTTAGATCAGGTAAAAATATCGGTAATAGCTACAGGATTTGATGAGACCAGAAGAAGGTTAAGAGAATATATTGGCACCGGCATAGGTTCAGCCTCTTTGCAGCAACAGCCCGGCTGGGTTCCTGATAATACTGCAAAAGAAGAAATTTTGCCCCTACAAGTTGAAACTGATGAGCAGGAAAAAGATAAAGAAAGAGAAAAAGATGATGAAGATTTGGAAATCCCCGCATTCTTAAGAAGTAATCGATAACTTATCTCATAAGTGGGCAAAATGTTTATGGTTTGTGGAAGTGTTTTTTGATAAAATTTAGTTTATTAGAAATAGGGTATATGCAAAAATTTAAACCAGTTTCAGCGCAGGTTGATTTTCCGGCTCTTGAAAGGGAGCTTTTAAACTATTTTTATAAAAAGGGGATTGTAGAAAAATATTTAAAGAAAAACGAAAAATCTGAGATGAATTTCTCCTTTCTGGACGGGCCAATCACTGCCAATAATCCAATGGGGGTTCATCATGCCTGGGGCAGAACTTATAAAGACATTTGGCAAAGATATTTTAATATGCGGGGATTTAAGCAAAGGTTTCAAAATGGTTTTGACGAGCAGGGTCTTTGGGTTGAGGTAGAAGTGGAAAAAGAATTGGGATTAAAAAGCAAGAAAGATATTGAAAATTTAGTATCAGGGGATAAATTTAAGAGTTTGGAGAAATTTATCAATCTTTGCAAGGAAAGGGTTAAAAAATACGCAGAGGTTCAAACAGAACAATCAAAAAGGCTTGGCTATTTTATGGACTGGGAAAATTCTTATCATACCTCCTCCGACGAAAACAACTACGCAATTTGGAATTTCTTAAAAGTAGTTTGTGAAAAAGGGTGGTTGTATAAAGGGCGTGATAGTGTGCCTTGGTGTCCACGGTGTGGAACTGCCATCTCGCAACATGAAATATTAACCGAGGACTATAAAGAAATAGAGCACGAATCAATATACTTTAAGTTGGCAGTTATTGGGAAAGATCACGAATACTTGCTAGTTTGGACAACTACCCCTTGGACCATCCCGGCAAATGTGGCTGTGGCTTTAGATCCTGGTGAGGATTATGTGCAAGTTGAATTTGATCAGGGGGATTTGATTTGGATAATGAAAAAGAGAGTGGAGGAGTTAAGGAAGTTAGGTGTTTTAGGGGAATTTAAAGAAAAGACAGTTGTTAAAGGTCGGCAATTACTTGGATTAGAGTATAAGGCTCCTTTTGATCATCTTCCCAGAATTAATCAAAGTCTGGGGGAATATATCCACCGGGTGGTGGAGAATGATAAGCTGATTTTACCTATTAGCAGCGAGGAGGGTACAGGATTAGTTCATGTGGCTACTGGGGCAGGCAGTGAGGATTTTAAACTGGGAGTCAAACTTTCTTTGCCGGTAATTGAACTGATTGACGAAGAAGCAAATTATCTTGATGGGATGGAGGAATTCTCAGGGTTAAATGTCAAAAAGAAGCCTGAATTGATTGTTGATTTTTTAAAGGTTAAAGAGGATGGAAAGTTTTTGCTAACAACCCAAAAAATATTGCATCGATATCCCATGTGCTGGCGGTGTAAAACAGAGCTTGTCTGGAGGGTAGTTGATGAATGGTATATAGCCATGGACCGTACTGATTCTTCCGGTAAAACTTTCAGAGAACAGATGATGATTGTAGCAAGAAAAATTAACTGGATACCAAAATGGGGACTGGATAGAGAACTGGATTGGCTAAAAAATATGCATGATTGGTTAATTTCCAAAAAAAGATATTGGGGGTTGGCATTACCTGTTTGGGAATGTCACAAATGCGGAAATTTTGAGGTAATTGGTGGAAGTAAAGAATTAAAAATCAAGGCAGTTGCAGGTTGGAGTCAATTTAAGGGTAATTCACCTCATCGGCCCTGGGTAGATCAGATAAAGATTAAATGCACCAAATGTTCTGAAATTATCTCAAGGATTCCTGATGTAGGAAATCCCTGGCTTGACGCGGGTATTGTTCCTTTTTCCACTCTGCCCTCCGATTGGTTTCCGGCTGATTTTGTCACCGAAGGTTTTCCGGGGCAATTTAAAAATTGGTTTTACTCATTAATTGCCATGAGTACGGCTTTGAAAAACGAAAACCCGTTTAAGAATTTGCTGGGATTTGCCACCCTCTTGGATGAGAAAGGAGAAGAGATGCATAAATCCAAAGGTAATGCCATCGAGTTTAATGAAGCAGCAGACAAGATGGGAGCAGATATTATGCGATGGATGTATGCCGCACAAAATCCGGAAATTAATTTAAATTTCGGTTACAATGTGGCAGGAGAAATAAAAAGAAGATTTTATTTAATACTTTGGAATTGTTATAAATTCTTTGTGGATTACGCCCTTTTGGCAAAATGGCAGGTAAAAGCGGATGATTTGGATAGGGTTGGAGTTTTGGACCGCTGGATCCTGGCAAGGTTGAATGAGATAATTTTGCTGACTAATGAGAAATTAGTAAAGTTTGATGCTGCGTCTGCTTCACGGGTAATTGAAAATTTTATAGTCAGTGATTTTTCCACCTGGTATATAAGAAGGTCAAGAGATAAAGTAGGCCTGCAAGCCTCTGAAAAAGAGCGTAATACAACCCTTTTTGTTATGTATGAAATTTTAGTTTCACTCTCCAAGTTAATTGCTCCTTTTTTACCTTTTATCTCGGAACAAATGTTTAGAAATTTAACAGCAGAGTTATCAGTGCATTTAACGGATTATCCGAAAATAGATGAATCATGGTTAAATAAGAAATCGGTTTCGGATATGGTCTTGGTAAGAAAGATTGCGGAGGTTGGGCATGCTAAGAGAAAAGAGGCCTCAATTAAATTACGGCAGCCCCTTTTGAAACTAACCTATTATAACTACGGTAGTCCAGGGAGAGGAAAATTGGATCCTGAATTAGAGGAAATAATTGCCAAGGAGTTAAATGTAAAAAAAGTTGAGTATAAAAAATCCTCAACAGATATTATTAAAATAGAATTGGATACAAATATTACTCAAGAATTACTAGTAGAAGGAGAAGCAAGGGAGTTAATTAGGCAAGTACAACAAAGCAGAAAAGAGCAAAATTTGACTTTAGCTGACAAAACCAAAATTATTGCTCCAATTTGGCCAAAAAATTTTGAAAATCAGATATTAACTTCCACAGCATCCATATTAATTGAAAAAGGAGAACAGTTTGCTGTGTTAAAAATTAAAGATGAAGATTCTAAAACAGATTAATTTGCCAATTATTTTAAGCAGTTTATTGCTGGTATCAATTGGCATCTTAGTAATTTATTCTTCTTCCCATCAGTTAGCACTTAATCAACTAATCTTTACTATTTTTGGAATTGCCATATATCTTTTGGTTTCTCAATTCGAACTTGATTTAATTAAAAATCTGATTTTGCCTATTAATGTATTTATCATCATACTTTTAATTGCAGTTCTAATTTTGGGGGTTGAAACAAGGGGTGCGCTGAGGTGGATTCCTTTAGGTATATTTAATGTTCAACCTTCCGAATTTGCAAAGCCCGCTTTAATATTATTTTTGGCAAATTTTTGGTCAGGAAATTTACCAACCTGGTCAAATATTTTAAAAAGCCTGTTCTGGTCATCACCCTTTTTTTTTCTGGTATTTAAACAACCTGATTTAGGTTCTACGCTAACTCTAATTGCTATTTGGCTGGGAATTTTACTGGCTTTACATATTTCTGTTAAAAAGATGATGATACTTTTTTTAATAATTAGTCTAGTAATTCCCTCCAGTTGGCTATTTTTGCATGATTACCAAAAACAAAGAATTGTTAGTTTCCTGACACCTGGTAGTGATCCTTTAGGCAAGGGCTATAATTTAATTCAATCTACCATAGCCGTTGGATCAGGAGAATTTCTAGGCAGGGGATTAGGAAGGGGGACTCAATCAAGGTTGCAATTTTTACCGGAATTTAGGACTGACTTCATATTTGCCTCGATTGCTGAGGAGATGGGATTTGTAGGATCAGCTTTGATCTTGTCATTATATCTGTTTTTGCTAAGTTATTGCTTAAGTCTGGCTCGGAAAGCCAAAATTTTTGGCTTTCTGGTAGCAGTGGGAGTTGTTTCTGGTTTTATTTTTCAAATTTTTGTAAACATTGGCATGAATATTGGCCTATTGCCGATTACCGGTATTACTCTGCCGCTAATTTCTTATGGGGGAAGTTCCCTGATTGTAACTTTTTTGTCTTTGGCATTAATAATATCAGCCACCAAATTTAAAAGAGGAGCTAATGTTGACCACGTTCATGAAAACTGAACGTGGTTGACACCGAGGCTTGGGAAGGATAAAATCATTTCCTATGTTAAATTATGCTGTTTGCGAGATCGGTGGTAAACAATATAAAGTAATTCCGGGAAAAGCTATTGCGGTTGGTTTCCTGGGTAATTTAGATAAAGAATTAACTGTTAGTGTTCTACTTTTATCTGAGGATGGTAAATTTCAACTGGGTAATCCGTATTTGAAGGAGAAGTTAACGCTTGAGGTTTTAGGAAATATAAAGGATAAGAAAATTAGGGTAGCCAAATTCCACGCCAAAGCAAATTATAGAAAAAATGTCGGGATTAGACCAAAACGAACTAGGATAATTTTGCCTGTGAAAAAAACCGCTTGACAATAGTTTTCACGCAGTGTATCTTACTCTTATGGCTCATAAGACAGGTGGAGGAAGTACTAAAACAAATAGAGATTCTGTTTCAAAACGCTTGGGTGTTAAAGTTTATGGTGGAGAAAAAGTAATTCCTGGAAATATTATAGTCAGGCAAAAAGGAAACAAATTTTATCCGGGAAAAGGTACAAAGCAAGGAAATGATTATACAATTTTTGCAATTTCTGCTGGAAAAGTGGAATTTATAAAGCAAACAGGCAAAAAGTTAGTAAATATTATTTAAATGGACGAGCAGATATATGAATTAGAAATAGACTTGCTTCAGCCTAATCCCCTTCAACCCCGTGGTTTAATTACTCCTGAATCTCTGTCAGAATTGGGAGAATCAATCCGTTCCCACGGAGTTTTAGAACCTTTGGTGGTGGCTAAAACCCCTGCAGGTTACCAAATTATTGCAGGCGAAAGAAGGTGGAGAGCATCCAAGTTAATCGGTCTAATCAAAGTTCCGGTTATTATCCGTGAGACCAGTCCGCAAGGAATGTTGGAAATGGCAATAGTGGAAAATGTCCAAAGAATTGATTTAAACCCTTTGGAACGGGCTCAAGCATATAGAAAACTAATGGAGGAGTTTGGTTTAACCAATTCGGAAATATCAGAAAGAGTAGCAAAAAGCCCCTCATATATCTCAAATACCATCAGGTTATTAACCTTGCCTGATGCCCTAAAAGATGCCTTAATGTCCGGTGCAACCAGCGAAGGACATGCGAGAGCTTTATCTGCTTTGGAAGATCCTCATTTGATAATTTCTGCATACAAAGATGTCTTAAAAAGAAATTTATCTGTTAGAGGTACTGAAGAATTGGTACGACGTTTTCGGGCAACCCAAGGTTTAGGGCCGAAAAAGGGTTCGGATTTAAAGTCAATGCGGATTATTTCCGATGAGATAGACAAAATCCAAAGTGATTTAAGTAGCGTTCTGTCTCAAAGAGCACAAAAATCACAAGTTAAGTGTGTTCAGACAGGCAAAAGAGCAAAATTGGAGTTTTTAATGGATGGCGATCCAAATGAAACAATCACCTTTCTAGATGATATTCGTCAGGCAATTACCGGTTATTTCAATTTAAAGGGAAACTAACTATTTGTCGGTTAATAAACCTAAGCTTTTTGGAGGCCAGTAGCGGAAAAAAGCTTTACCAATAATTTCTTCTTTGGTTATTGATCCCCATTCCCTTGAATCAGACGAGTGATTGCGGTTGTCTCCAAAAACAAAATACTGGTTATTACCTGCCTTTATAGCGGACCCTTCTGTTAAAAAGGATCCTGAGCGGCTTCGAGTACCAGGAGGCAGATAAACTTCTTCTAAAAGTTGGCCGTTAAGATAAACATTGTTATTTTCTATTTTTATGGTATCCCCGGGGACGGCAATAATTCTTTTGATAAAGTCCTGGGAATTATCCCGGGGGTTTTTAAGGACAATAATTTCTCCTTTTTTAGGCTGGCTAAATTTGTAAGTGATTTTCTCTGTTATTAAAAAATCACCATCATGCATGGTAGGAAACATTGATAGTCCTGAGACTTTATGAAATTGAGCAACAAAGAGGTAGATTAAAGCAAATATGGCTCCGACTACCACTATTGTTTCAAAAAATTCGATGAAATAGCCTTTTAATTTTTCAAAAAAACTCCTGCGTTGGATATCACCGTAAAGTAGGTTATCTTCTGCATAATTATTAGGATTCATTCTTAAGATTATCTCAAAATTTTGGGTTGTGAAGCAAGAGTGAGGATGGTAGAATAATTCCGGTTGGACACTTAGCTCAGCGGTAGAGCGCTTCGTTCACATCGAAGAGGCCGTAGGTTCAAATCCTACAGTGTCCACTCACAGGTAGTTTCATAGATGGTACAATTTAAAGA
>JACQIX010000018.1 GCA_016198275.1 Candidatus Daviesbacteria bacterium
ATCATAAGTTCCATTCTCTATATCTTTGATTACCAATACGACATTTGTATTTGGCTCAATAGGCTTACTCTCTATACTGGTAACACAGGAAGAAGACGAAACAGGTATATCCATTATAGTAAATTCTGTCGAACAAACGGCCTTATCAATAGATTCTCCCGACTTAATGAAAAAAAGTTTATATTTACCTGCTCCCCACCCGTTAACTGGAAGTTTGTCAAATTCTACAGTAATTCCTGTTGTAGGATCAAATGGTAAACTTGCTGTTGAGGATTTAGGGTGGGTACCACCATTCGGTAAGTCAAAGACAATGCGATAATTATTTGCAGCCAAATCTGAAGACTTAATGGTTACTGTTAACTTATCCATATTTTGGTTGGGGACGACAGGATTATAAGTAAAAGTACAACTAGCTGCAGATGCTGTTTGGGGGAAAAAATAAGCAAGCAGGTATGCGCTTAATAAAATTAATATGGATAAAATTCTCCAAACTTTAAACATCCCCTTCAGCTTACCACAATTATGTAAATTACGTAAACTAATTGTGGCTTACCATAACTTTAATTTAGGGTCTAGTTTAGAGGCTTTAGTTATGGTAAAATTTCGTGATATGGCTCAAATAATAACTGTACCAGTAAAAACATTTGAAAAGATTCTTTCCCGACTGGATCAACTGACCAGAGAAATTCATGATGTAAAGATGAAACTGTTTGAAGGTGAACCCCGTTACGGATCTGATGAATGGTGGGAATGGTCTGATAAGAAAGCACTAGAAGATATTAAAGCAGGTAGGGTTACGAAATTTGATTCTGTTGATGAAGCAATTAAATGGTTAAACTCCTGAAACCAGCTTTTACAGAGAAATTTAAGAAACAGTTTAAGAAACTGCCAAAATCATTGCAAAAAAGATTTAATGATAAGCTAAAAATTCTTCTTTCAAACACTAGCTATCCCGGACTCCACTCCAGAAAAATGAGTAGCACAGGTTATTTTGAAGCAAGGTTAACAGAACATTACCGCTTCACTTATGAAATAGTAGAAAATGCCATCTTATTTTTGACCATCGGTCCTCATGATGAAGGATTGGGCAAAAAATAGATCAATAAATATTTAAACACCCCCTTCAGCTTACCACAATTATGTAAATTACGTAAACTAATTGTGGCTTACCATAACTTTAATTTAGGGTCTAGGGTATGAAGAGTAAGAGGGACAAATTAACGTTTTTCTTTTCTGGGTCCTGGTAGAACCAGTATCAATACTATGACACCGAAAAGTAATATTACTATCATTGCCAATAGAAAAACAATATCAAATGTCATAAATTAGAGCCCTTTTTTGGGAGATTTATGATGATTGTTTGCTATGTCTTCTAATTACAATTGCAACTACAAGCGCCATTATGCTTAATGTAAGAATAAACCAGGTAACTGATTCCATATTAGTATTATACCATCTTTTACAAGCTTACAATATATGCTGCAATATACAAAATAACTGTACCGATAATCCCTCCTATTAGTATGCCTTGTGAAATTTGCGTGTTAGTTACAAGTTGTCCTATTACCAACCCGGCAGCAACAAAATTTCCTAAATCCATTAATTTTTCTGACAATCTTACTCTAAAAGCATTTGAAATTTTCACTTTAACCACTTTTTCAGCTTACCACAATTATGTAAATTACGTAAACTAATTGTGGCTTAACAGAAGATAGAGAACTTGACATAATTGGTAATGTATGGTATGGTTAAATACACTCATAATGAGTTTTGATTTTAGTAAATTAGAAGGTTTTGATTGGGATAAAGGCAATTTAGAGCATATAAAAAGCCATCATGTGGATTATAGAGAATGTGAGGAAGTATTTGTTAATAGACCATTGCGTGTAAATGAAGATAAAAAGCATTCTAGGACAGAACAGAGATTGCAGGTTTTAGGAAGAACAAATAATCACAGGTTGTTCTTCATTACGTTTACAATAAGAAAAAATAAAATTCGTGTTGTTTCTGCAAGAGATCAAAATAAAAAAGAAAGGAGGGAGTATGAAGAAACTAAAAGCAATACCTAAATTTAAAAATGAAGATGAAGAAGATAAGTTTTGGTCAACTCATGACTCAACCGAATATATTGATTGGAGTAAGGCCATCATTAATCCTACTTTTCCAAACCTTAAGTTATCTACCAAAACTATCACAATTAGAGTATCTGAATCTATGTTAAATAGTTTGAAGATGCTGGCTAACAAAAAGGATGTGCCTTATCAGTCATTGGTAAAAATATTTCTGGATGAGAAAATTAGGAAAGAGACACGTACAGTCTGATAATTTTTAGGAAAAATGGTAGAATTTTAAGGCGATGTTTGCCCATTTAAGAAAGTGTATTAAGTATTATGCTTTTTTATTACCCATAGTACTTACTACCTTCTACTTGCTACCAATTGTCCATGCTGATGAAATAGAAGATTTGCAAAAACAGATAGATCAACTCAATCAAGCCCGTGAGCTGTCTGTCAAAGCCACCAAGCCTTTAGAGGGGCAATTGGATTCTTTAAAACGCCAGCTGACCCAAATTCAGGCTAATCTGGAGCATCTTGCTCAAAGTATCAAATCCAAGCAAAGAAACCTGGATATCAGGGAGGACAAATTAGCCCTGCAGCAAGCCCTTTTGGAAAAAAGAGTCAAAGCTTACTATATCCGCTCCTATTTAGCAGATCCGTTAATGGTTATTCTTTCTTCAATTGGGGCAGGAGATTTATTCAGGGAATTATCTTACCGTCAATCAGTGGCCAAGGAAGATAGAACAATAATTACTTCCATTACTGCCGAAGTGGTTGATCTGCTGACCCAAAAAACCAAGCTGGAAAAAGATAAAGTTAAATTGGCTGTTTTTCAGGCAGAAGTTGACAAAAATGCCCAATTTTTAGGGGGGGAGATTAAAAAAGCCAAAGCTTACCAGGCTGATCTTTCCCAACAAATCGGCCAACTTTCCCAAAGACAACAGCAAATAATTGCCCAAAGGCAAGCTTTTCTAAACTTGCCTACCTCACTTGGTGCCGGACCGCTTTTTTGTACTGATGATAGGAAATTAGATCCTGGTTTTAGGCCGGCTTTTGCTTTTTTTACTTTTGGCATTCCGCACCGGGTGGGGATGAATCAATACGGAGCTTTAGGCAGAGCACAAAACGGGCAAAACCATGAGGATATTTTAAAAGCCTATTTTGATAACTTTAATTTTGAAACCAGATCTAATATTAATATTTCCGTTTCTGGATATGGCTCCATGTCTTTGGAACAATATCTTTTGGGAATTTATGAGATGCCTGATTCCTGGCCAGCTGAAGCGCTCAAAGCCCAGGCAATTGCTGCCCGTTCCTATGCCTTAGCTTATACCAACAGTGGCGCAAGCGAAATTTGCACCACTCAAGCATGCCAGGTTTACAAAGGAGGAAACAAAGGAGGGAATTGGGAGCAGGCTGTTAAAGCCACAGAAGGTAAAGTGATGGTATCAGGAGGGTTGGTTGTTAAAGGGTGGTACTCTTCTACTGACGGAGGTTATACTTTTTCCTCCTCCGATGTTTGGGGTTCAGGAACTTCTTTTACCAAAAGGATAAGAGATACTAATGGTGATATTGGTTCCTTCCCAGACCTTTTTTCCAAATCTTATGATAAAGATTCCCCTTGTTTTTATGCAGCCCAAGGGTTAAGAACTGAATACGCTAAATCTGCCTGGCTGAAAGGAGAAGAAGTAGCAGATATTGCCAACATGATTATGTTAACTAAAAGGGACAGCGGTTTGTCAGAACATTTATACCAGCCTGATAAACCTAATCCTGAAGGAAAAGAGACCTGGGATATTGGTAGGGTTAAAGAGGAGTTAAAAGGGCGGGGAGGGGCGCCTTTTAATAATATTTCCTCTGTTTCAATGTCGGCTGATTTTTCCTCCGGCATGACTACTTCGGTGACCATCTCGGGGGACGGACGTTCGGAGATTTTCAACGGGTCGGAATTTAAAAGCTTTTTTAATGTCAGGGCTCCGGCTAATATTCAAATAGTCGGCCCCCTTTATAATGCAGAAAGTAAGTGACTTAAGAGACTTAAGTAAGTTATGTTATACTCAATTTGATGTTTTCCTCATACATTGAAAATCCGACTAACTGTAATTTTGAAGGCCAGGATGCTGATGAAAAAATCCTGCTGCTTTTAAGGGCTCACCCTGTTACCAACTTACAGTGGATTATTCCGGCAATCCTAATTTTCTTTGCTCCTTTTTTTATCCCAAAAGTCCTTTTTTTGATTAATTTGGATTTATCAGCCATCCCTCAATCTTTTGCCATGGTATTTTTAATAATTAATTATCTTTTAGTTTTGGCCATTACCTTTGAGGGGTTTTTATACTGGTATTTTAATGTCTATATTGTGACTAGTAAAAATATTGTGGATGTGGATTTTCATTCCATTCTTTTTAAAAATATTGATGTGGCTCCCTTGCGGAATATTGAAGATACCTCTTCTTCTATGGCTGGAATTTTAAGTTCTATCTTTAATTACGGCAATGTTTTTATCCAAACAGCAGGGACGTCAAGAAACATCGATTTCCATGCAGTGCCCAGGCCACACCAGGTGGCTGATTTTATCTTGGATGAATCCCACAAAATTCACGGAAGGGGGATTAATGCAAGCCACCATCCTAACTAACCCTTTTGAATCTACAGCAGTGTTGGATTTGTTAAAGGGGGCAATTTTGCTAATTTTAATATTTTACGCTATATTTGCCTTGATGGTTATCAGGCAGGTGGATTTGATGAATAAGGCTTTGATTACCAAAGTTTTGCCAATACTGAAAGTTTTCTCTTTAGTTCACGGCAGTTTCGCCATCGGACTAATCATTTTAGCCTGGATAATTCTATAATTACAAGAAAACCCCGTTTTCTTAAAGCGGGATTCAACTGATGAAAAGTAATTACACGCTTCCGCGGGATTGGTGGTAAACTTAAGTCAGGGTTTTCTTGTATTTGTAAACTTGAAAGGAGAAAACCGCTCCGCTTGTCATCGGAGCGGAAGTTTATGAAGATAAAAATTGCTCAGGTTGTTGGGTTAAATACCGACCAAAAAGCTGCTCAGGTAATTTCCTCAAGCCAAGATCAGGATAATACCTTTTTGGGAGTGATCATGCTTTCGTCTGATGATGCTTTTACCAAAGGTAGAAGCGCCCTGTCAGAGCTGTCTGATTTCTATTTTGAATTTGAAGGCTCGCAGGCGGAAAAATTAAATGCCACTTTTGAGGAGGTTATTAGAAAAGTACCGGAAGGTTCCTCTTATGATATATTGCTCTCTTGTATCTCGGGCAAAGTTTTATACCTGATTTATAAAGGAGAGATAGAGGTTTTTTTAAAAAGAGCTGATAAACTCTCTTCGCTTTTGGCAGTTGGTTCCCCTATACAGCTGATCTCCGGTTTTTTGCAAGAAGGTGATAGATTGCTTCTTTCCACCAAAAGTTTAGTTACTTTTTTGGGTACGAATTTGGATAAATTTTTAAATTTAGCCCCTGACCTATTTGAAGAGGAAATTGGCTCAAGAATCGGCACTTCCTCTTTAGAGGATCAAGGTTTGGCTGCCTTAATTGTGGAGACTGAAGCACAGCCACGCCTGGAAATTCCTCATCTGCCTCCCCAGCAACCAGATCCTACAGAACCTTATGTTGGTACTAAGTCTTCAGTTTTTAAAACTCTCTTAGGGCAAGCTATAAATTTACTGCGCAGGTGGAGGGGATATTTCCCCCAAAGTGGCAGAGGAAGATTAATTTCGGCTATTATTTTGATACTGGTTATTAGTTTGGGAGCGGGATTTAAATATCAACAAACTAAAGACCAACAAAGGAAGGCGCAATTTCAAAAAGAACTGCAGCAAGCAAGAGATGATTTTAACGCAGCCAAAGGTCTATCCACCCTTAATCCTACTGAGGCCAAAAATAAACTGGATTCTGCAAAAAATAAGGTTAATCAGGCTTTAAGTTTGAAATCAAATGATATAGAGGCAAAAAATTTAAAGGAACAAATTGAGAAAGACGCAGCTTCAATTTTGCAAGAATCTGAGATTTCTAACTTTCCAGACTTTCTGGATACGGAACTAATTAAGAAAAATTTCCGGGCCAAAAGCATGAGTTTGTCTGGTGGGAAATTGTTACTTTTGGACCCAGTTGTAAAAACCCTGGTGATGGTGGATATTGCCAAAAAAAGCCATCAAATTTTGGCAGGATCAGAACAGTTAGGCGATGCTTCCCTTTCTTCCTTAAATGGAGGATTGGCTTTTATCCACTCCAAGGATAAAGGGGTATTGCGGGTTGACAGTACCAATCAAAAAGTGAGCATTGTTTCTAAAAAAGATGATACTTGGGGGCAGATTTTGGATATTTATGGTTTTGCCGGCAATGTTTATCTGCTAGATTCAGGACAGATCTGGAAATATCTACCTACTTCTGACGGATATTCCGACAAAAGAGAATATTTAAGTAAGGGCACAAAAGTTGATTTAACTAACAGTTTAAGAATGCAAATTGAATCTTCTGTTTATGTTTTAAAAAGCGGAGGAGAGATACTTCGGTTTACCAGAGGAGACAAGGACAATTTTTCAGTCGGAGGTTTAGACAGGGGTATCAAAGATCCTAAAAGTTTTTTTGTTTCATCTGATACTGATAATTTATATCTTTTGGATTCAGGTAATTCCAGACTGCTGATTTTAACTAAAACAGGCAGTTTCAAAGGTCAAATAAGGGGAGACAAATTTGCTCAAGCTACAGATTTGGTGGTGGATGAAAAAGGAAAGAAGGTGTATTTGTTGGAAGGAAGTAAGATATATTCAGTAGACCTCAAATAGGTTTATGAAAATTATTAACAAAAAAGCTTTTCATAATTACCATATCCTTGAGATTTTTGAAGCAGGGATAATTCTATCAGGTGCTGAAGTGAAATCCATCAGGTTAGGCAGGATAGATTTGGGGGAAAGCAATGTTAGGGTTATAAACGGAGAAGCATATTTAATCAATGCCAATATCCCCAGATACAATCAGGCTTCTGATTCAGAATATGATGCTCAAAGAAGCAGAAAATTATTACTCCATAAAAGCCAAATTAGTTCTTTAATTGGTAAAACTTCCGGTAAAAATACGACCTTGGTTCCTGTATCCATATACGAAAAAAATAATAGATTTAAAGTTAGTGTTGGTTTGGCAAAATCTAAAAAAGAGTTTGACAAACGAAAAATCCTCAAAGAAAAAGATCACCAAAAAAGACTGGAGCAGGAATTAAGAGGAAAGGAATAATGGCCTGCCACGTAGTGTGGAGATGGGCGGTTTTGCACCGCCGTCCAAAATTGTAACTTCAAAAACCCCTACAAGCTTAGCTAGTGTATATTTTAACGCTAATTTGTAACCCGTTAGCAGGAAGATTAGCGTCTAACCTATTTTACTTAGTAATTTCTACTAGGTTAAAGCGAAATTATTGCATCCTGACTTTGTACATGCCTTAGTTTCTCGTCAGAAAGGAAGATTTACTAAAGCAGCCTTAAAAATTAAGCTGCGTAAGCATATTGTTTTTGACCAAGAAGGTCAGCCACAAATGCATCGGCTTTTTCAGCCATTTCTTCAGCCTGTTTAATCAAGGCGCCGGCTATATTTTTGCCGTTTGTGTTTTGAAACAATATTTAACGGATAATGTTTCCTATCCGGCTTGCAGTTTTTAAAGAGCAATTCTGTCGATACTATACATCCCCAAGCAAGTATATTAACATAACTTTAGGTCAAAATCAAATATTTGTTCTAATGACAAATTGGATTCTGGATATTCTTTTTCCCAAAAAGTGTGTTGGTTGTAAAAAAGAAGGAACATACTTTTGTAATAGTTGTGTTGGTAATATTCTACAGACAGATTTGGTTTGTCCCAGGTGTGAGAGATTAGCCATGGGAGGACAAACTCATCCAGTCTGCAAAAGAAGGTACGGTTTGGATGGACTTTGGAGCTTGGGAATATATCAGGATCCGCTAAGAGCAGCAATTCAAATTTTGAAATATCAAGGAGCTAAAGGATTGGGAGAAATTCTGGTTGATATCACTTTGGAATATTGGGTCAAATATCAGCCATTTGTTTTAGATCAAATTAAAAAAGATAGGGGAGCAGGATGGGTAGTTATTCCAGTGCCCCTATATTGGTGGAGAAATAATTCCCGTGGTTTTAATCAGGCATCTTTAATCGGACAAATTTTATCCAAAAAATTAGGTTTAGCCTTCTGTGAAGGCCTTAAAAGAGTCCGTTATACCCCATCTCAAGTAAAATTGAAAGGCAGGGAGCGAAAGAAAAATGTTTTTGGTGTCTTTGAAATCACTACCAACTATCAACTACCCGCTTCGCAAGGCAAGCCAACTATGAACTCTATACTACTCATTGATGACGTTTGGACCACAGGCTCAACTCTAAAAGAATGTTGCTATGTTTTAAAGCGCTCGGGAGCAAAAAAGGTCTGGGCATTAACCCTGGCCAGATAGCTACATTGATGCGATCGTACGTATGTACGTACGTGATGGAGTTGGAGAACTAATTCTGTTAAAATTAGGCAAGCAGGAGGAGTCGCATAGTCTGGTCGAGTGCCGCTCGGTGCTAACGAGCTATATCCGTAAGGATATCGTGGGTTCGAATCCCACCTCCTCCGCCTTCGGTTCGCTAGAAGCGGACCTACGGTCGTACGTCGCCTAGCTTTAGCGACGGCGCGCGGATGAAATCCGCTTCACCCCGCTCAAGCTGGGTAAAGGAGAGGTCGCATAGTGGCCTAGTGCGGAAGTTTTGAAAACTTCTGTCCGCCTCTGGCGGACCGTGAGTTCGAATCTCACCCTCTCCGCA
>JACQIX010000019.1 GCA_016198275.1 Candidatus Daviesbacteria bacterium
CAGGAGTTTAACCAAAGATTAACTGATTGGCTAATTGAATACAATTCTATTAGACCTCACAAGACTCTTGATTACAAATCACCACTGGAGTATCTTGATAATTACTACCAAAAAGTGTCACCGAGGTACTCATCCCTTACAAACTATTGACTTAGTAGAGCAGCTATTGTAAATTCTAAGTACTGCCTCGAAGTATTTTCCATGGATTTACTTATTAATAACCTAAGTTACTTAATGTGGGCCTCGGTTGGGGCAGGTCTTTTGTACGGATTTTGGTTGATAATTGATGTTTTGAAACAACCTGCCGGTGATGAAAAAATGCAGGAGATTGCCTCCGCGATTCAAGTTGGAGCCATGGCTTATCTGCAAAGGCAATATCAGGTGGTGGCAATAGTGGCTCTTTTGATAGCCGGTTTGATTTATTATAGTTTGGGACAAAATGCAGCTATTGGATTTTTGGCGGGGGCAGTGCTTTCAGCTTTGGCAGGTTTTATTGGCATGAGTGTTGCTGTCAGGGCCAATGTCAGGGTATCGGAAATGGCTAAAAAGGGTTTAGCCCCGGCCTTTAGTTTGGCTTACAAAGGCGGGGCTGTGACCGGATTTCTGGTAGTAGGCTTGGCTTTGGGCGCAGTTTATGGGTTTTACACATACACTAATGGCGATTTAAAATCTTTGGTGGGATTAGGTTTTGGTGGATCTTTAATCTCTGTTTTTGCCAGATTAGGCGGGGGGATATTTACCAAAGGCGCTGACGTGGGGGCAGATTTGGTGGGAAAATTGGAAGCAGGAATTCCGGAGGATGACCCCCGCAATCCGGCAGTGATTGCGGACAATGTAGGAGATAATGTGGGTGATGATGCCGGCATGGCAGCTGATATTTTTGAAACTCATGTGGTGACTGCCATTGCTGCCATGATTTTAGGGCAATTGCTCATGCCCGGTTTTATCAATGCCGTACTTTACCCCCAGGTTTTAATGGCAGCTGCCATTTTGGCCTCTATTTTTGGCTCTTTTTTTGCCCGTTTAAGCAATAAAAATATCATGGGCGCCCTGTATCGGGGGTTAATTTGGGCAGTGGTTTTTTCGGCCATTTTATTTTACCCGTTGACATCAATATTAATGTCAGGCAATGGTAATTTTGAGGTAATTAATTTATATCTGGCAGCCTTAGTCGGCATATTTTTAACAGCTGCAATGATGGTAGTGACTGAATACTATACCGGCACCCAATATAAACCTGTGCAAAATATTGCCAATGCTTCTAGATTCGGTCATGGTACCAACATCATTGCCGGATTGGCTATCTCAATGCAATCAACTTTTGTGCCGATATTGTTGATTTCAGCTGCAGTCCTGATCAGTTTCTCCCTGGCCGGCCTTTATGGAATCGCCATAGCAGCTGTGGCTATGTTGTCACTAGCTGGAATTGTGGTAACCATTGATGCTTTTGGCCCCATTACCGATAATGCCGGCGGGATTGCCGAGATGGCACATTTGCCGGATAAAGTCAGGCGCGTCACAGATCTTTTAGACGCGGTTGGCAATACCACCAAGGCAGTAACCAAAGGTTATGCAATTGCTTCGGCCGGGCTTGCTGCTTTGGTTTTGTTTGCTGCTTATGCTCAAGAGTTTATATCTACTGGAAATGAATTGAATTTTTCACTGCTGGACCCCAGGGTGTTGATAGGACTTTTTATTGGAGGGTCTTTACCTTATCTTTTCGGAAGTTTAGCCATGGAAGCTGTGGGAAAAGCAAGTGGAGCTGTGGTGGTAGAGGTCAGGCGTCAATTTAAAACCATCAAAGGTATTATGGAGGGTAAAGCCAAGCCGGATTATGCCAAATGCGTGGAAATTGTCACAGCTGCTGCCCAAAAACAAATGCTTATACCTGCTTTAATTCCGGTTTTGGCTCCGGTTTTGGTAGGGTTTGTATTAGGACCGGTGGCACTGGGCGGGATGTTGGTAGGGTCAATAGTAACCGGAATCTTTGTGGCAGTCTCTATGACTACGGGTGGAGCTGCCTGGGATAATGCGAAAAAATATATTGAGTCAGGAAAGTTTGGCGGCAAAGGATCTGATGCTCATAAAGCTGCGGTAACCGGCGATACTGTTGGAGATCCATACAAAGATACAGCCGGGCCGGCCATTAACCCTATGATTAAAGTAGCCAATATCGTAGCTCTGTTGCTGGTGCCTTTTCTAAGATAGCAACATGGTTTGACTATGAGACTGGTGGAGGAGGCTGTCCCCCTGATAGAGCTGTTTTAACTTCATTTACTACCTGATTTGGGGTGTATGAAGCTTTAATTAAATATGCCTGCGCTCCCAATTCAAATCCTTCTTTAATTACAGCTTCCTGCCCCAAATTAGTTAGTAGTATGGTAATCATTTTAGAGTTGGGATTTTGGGTTTTGAATTCTCTTAAAACTTGCAAGCCGTTCATTCCCGGCAGCATAATATCCAAAAGCAGCAAATCAAACTGTTCTTTTTTGAGGGTCTCCAGTGCAGATTGACCGTCAATTGCGCTTTTAACCAAAAACCCGGCCTGGGTTAGTTGCCTCAAATATAACTCTCTTATAAAATCTTCGTCTTCAACCAGTAAAATTTTTTTACTTTGTGGATCCATTACATCATTCTAACTAAACACTACAATTCTTTCAACGGTCAACTACAACTATGTAAACTAGTTGTAGTCAATAATTTAAGCTGCCGGCTTGAATTGATTGAGCGGCAAATTTATCAGAATTCAACATACCTCTGGTTTGGCTAAGCAGAGGTAAAGTAAAGTAAAATTTACTACCCTTTCCTAACTCAGATTCAACCCAAATTTTGCCGTTTAATTTTTCTATAATTGATTTGGCAATATACAATCCCAAACCAGTTCCTTTGCCTCCTTTTTGGACTTGATTGGAAACTCTAAAGAATTTACTGAAAAGATGAGGTATCGCCTCTTTTGGTATGCCTAAACCAGTGTCAGAGACTACAGTGGTAATTTCATTTGGAGAAGTTTGGGTAAATACATCAACTTTTCCTCCCGGACTTGTGTAATTGATGGCATTGGCAAGGAGGTTGGTGATTACCTCGCCTGTCCTGATGGAGTCAGCTAGCACTTTTGGCAAGGGACTTTGAGGGGTAACTAAGGTAAGCAGAATATTTTTTTGGCTGGCCTGGGCTTTCAGATCTTCAACTGATTTAGAAAGAATATCCATATAATCAGTAGGCTCAGGGGAAACTGCTAATTGTTCCCTTTCTATTTTATTAACATTTAATAAATTCTGAATTAATGTTTGCAACTGTCTTGCAGCCACGAAGGCTTTGTCTAAAAGCTCTAATTCTTCTTTAGTTATTTTTTTCCTGTTTTCATTAAGAAATACAGAAAGATATCCAATGATACTGGTCAAAGGTGTTTTTAGCTCGTGGGATGCCATGGAAACAAAATCCAGCTTCATTCTTTCCAGCTCTTCTTCTTTGGAGAGATCATGTAAAATTAAAATACAACCTAAGTTAGTTTGAACCTGACCATCTACTGTGGTAGTCATTAAGTTAACTTTGGTTTGCCTGCCCATCTTGCCAACCAGATTGGCTGATTTATTAAAGCTGCCTTGACAATAGTTTTTAGGCAGTATTTCTTCTTGTTCCGCATACAGATGAACAATACTATCAATAGGTTTGCCAAAAACTTCCTCTTGGGTATAACCTGTAAGCTCCTGGGCGGCTTTATTTATCAGCATGATATTTTTATTAAAATCTACGGCAATAATCCCATCGATAATAGAAGAGAGAATTTCATTTATTTTATTTCTTTCTGAAATAGCTATCTCCCGATCACTTGCCAATTTGCTAAAGGTTTGGCTCAATTTTTGAGCCATTAAATTAAAGGCATTTCCAACTTCTTCAAACTCATCACCTGATCTGATATCGATCCGGCGGTTAAGGTTGCCGTCGGAAAAGTCCCAGGTGCTTTTTATCAGTTTATCAAGCGGTTTAAATAGCCAAAATGACAGGGTTATTCCCAAGAGAGTAACCCCCCCCCCTATTATAAAGCTAAGTATGGGGTTTAAGCTAAGATAAAAAGTAATCGCTAGCGGAGAGAGCACTGCTAAAAATATTAACAAAGATATTTTTAGATGAAGAGTTTTTTTGCGGAGCAGGTTTTGCATATTATAATCCAGCGTATCAGAAGACTGATTTGGGGTCAAGGAATCTGCTATAATTTCACTTGCTTGGCGCGTTCGTCTAGTGGCCTAGGACATCGGGTTCTCATCCCGAAAATCACGGGTTCAACTCCCGTACGCGCTACTATATGATTATTCCCTTACTGCTATTTTTTTTGCTGGTAACATTAATTCACGCTTTATTCCTTAGTTTGGCAAAGTTAAGCAAAACTGAGGATAAGTCAAAATTGTGGAAGATCCATTATTTTATCAATGGCATACTTTGGTTGATATTGTTATCTTGGATAATTGTAATTCAATTTAGTCCCCCCACTCTGAATTTCCCTTTGGGGATAAAGTTGCTTGGTTTTATCTTGTGTTTAGCAGGCTCTTATTTAACATTTTCATCTTTTAGAAAGATTAACTTAAAAGAGGCAATGGGACACAGATTCTTTTCCCGCAGTCAAACAAAATGGGTTTCTTCAGGGGTGTATACTTATTTCCATAATCCCATGTATGACGGCTTTTTTTTAGTTTTTCTTGGCTTAGGATTTTTAGCAGGGATTGGCGCAGATTTTATCTTGGCTGGAGCCAGTTTTTTACTTTTAAATGTATTTCTTGCTTCCATAGAGAGCTTATCTTCTCAATTGACTTGGCGGATAATTTAGCATAAGATTGGCCTGATTTGACCAACCTCTAAATGACCACTAAACTTAATAAAAACACCAGAGCTGCAAAAAACGTCTATCTAACCTCTCAAGGTTTATCTGATGCGAAGGAAGAATTGGAGTTTTTAAAAAAAACCAAGAGAACGCAGATTGCCGAAAGGATTCATCAGGCTCGCGAATATGGTGATTTAGCGGAAAATTCAGAATATGATGCTGCTTTGGAGGAGCAATCACTGGCTGAAAATCGTATTGCGGAGCTGGAAAATATTCTCAAAGACGCCAAAGTGATAGCTGATAAACATCAATGTGATTTTGTGGTGATTGGCTCAACAGTTAAAATTGAGATGGATGACGGAATTGAGGAATTTACCATTGTGGGAAGAGTTGAGGCAGATCCTTCCCAAAAAAGGATCTCTAATGAATCACCTTTAGGTTCGGCTTTGATTGGAGCTAAAAAAGGGGAAGAAGTGGAAGTGGCAACGCCAATTGTAAGGTATAAATGTAAAGTACTTGAAATTAAATAATGGAAAAACCTTTAATTAAATTTAATCCTAAGCTGCCTAAGCTGTCAAAAAATGAACAATCTGTATTAAAGTTACTAGTTGAAGCAGCAGAGTTAATTGCCCCAATTTACCAGCAGCAAGAAAAACAAATTCAAGTAAAAGTAAACAAAAAAGAGTTAGAAATTGCTGCTAAAAGAAATCCCAATTTACTTTCTCCTTATACCATTATTGAAAAATCAAACGGAAAACTGGTAGCTATTCCCTATCATATAAAATATGCAAAATTATTAAAACCAGTGGTCGATAAATTAATTGAAGCAAGTAATTTTACTGAAAATAAAAATTTTGCTAACCTCTTGAAGATACAAGCCAAAGCTCTATTGGAAGGAACCCAAGAAGATGCAATTGCTACTTGGTTAAAAACGAAGCCTTATATTTTGGATATATCTATCGGGCCAGTTGAACATCATGATGATCGTCTATTTCACGCTAAGGCCTCCTACCAAGCATGGGTGGGAGTATTGGACTTAGAAGCTACTAAAAGAGTGGAATATTATAAACAAATAGTTCTATCAGGTAGAAGAAAAGATTTACTGCCTGGTAGATTGGAAAATTATCATGAAGTTAGGACAAGAGTAGATAATGTAGTTATTTTTTCTGGACACATGGCCAGAACTAAATTTGTAGGGGTAAATTTACCCATGAATCCTAAATTAGTAGAAAAGTACGGCTCTGAAATAACTTTATTTACTCAGGTTAATGATTTGAGATCAAAAGAGCAAATCTGGCCTATTTTTAATAAAAATTTTTCATTCGCACTCAGACAAGGTTTTAATTTTGAAGATTTAAGGAGGGGTAATTTTGATTATGTTACTCTTCATGAATTGGCCCATAATGATTTATACTATAAAAATGCTGCTAAGAACTTAGGAGATTTACTTTCTCCAATTTATGAATTAAGCGCTAATGTTTTAGGGCTCCGAATGGCAGGTACACTTCTTTTAAAAGATATTATTAAAGATAAGCAACTAGAGTCAATGATAATTGCCTTTATATGCAGAAGCTTTTATCTAATTGAAAAAGGAAAGCGTAGTAAGTCTTGGATTAATTATGGAACAGGTGGAGTTATTTTTATTAACTTTATGCTCCAAAGCGGAGCATTAAAACAATTTAAAGAATTGATAATTCCTAATTTCACAAAAATTTTCTTATCCTTGCCTGATCTTTCTTATGCACTAGAATTTCTACTTTCCTCCGGCACCAGAAATGACGCAAAAGCCTTCATTAAAAAATACGGCATTTAAATAAACTATCTTAAATTGCAATATCTTCCTAAAAATAATATAATCCGTTGAAAGTAGAAATCTGCTTTTTTAAATCAAAGTAAATTATGTCATCAGTACATGGAGTAGAAGTGATTAGGAATGGGGAAAATGACCTTCCAGGTATGAATCCACATCCAAATCCAGAATCCCCTTTTAAGGGAGGGCCAGCTAGTATTTTTCAGGGCAGCACCAGACTTTACGAGATACAAACAATTAGAAGTGGATCTGAGCACGGTTTTGTCGAAAAGACTAATATAGGCTATGAGGTAATTCCTGGACACGAGGCTCTAGTGAGTATAATTGATGGATTATATAGAGGGGTATACCCCAATAGGTCTAAAAGGAATCCTGAGCTAACCACAGAGAGAGTACTTAAGAGTTTAAGTTACCCTAGGACAATTTTACTACTGGCTTCATATCAGAGAGAACCAGTAGGCTTCGGAATATTCCCTAGGTTTTATATTGGTGATGAGCCAGTATTATATTCATCCAGAGCAATTTTACCGGAGCATGAACAGGAAGGCCTGGGAACGTTTTTTCTGAAAAGAGGGATAGAATTACATCAAATAGCATGCTTAAGGACCAAAAAGCCATTGTTAAATGGTGTGTTAATGACTCAAAGCGCCTATTCTGTATTATCGCTTGAAAATTTACGACGTGATGGTATAATTGAAAAAATCCAGCCTTTTGAAGAACCTTATGATAAGGAAGGTAAGCGAATTCTTTACGGTGTACATGCTTTAGTTTTCGTATCTTCAGCAGCTATTGAAGATACAGGGGTTAGCAGGGGTGAGTTAATTGAAGTGGGTATTAATGAAGCGTTTACTACGCCGACAGAAGGAACTAGGGCTTGGAATCGTTATCTAACTATGGTGCTTCGTCCTCCTGCAGGAGTTGGGATGAGTCCACAAGCAGGTGATGTGGTATATACAAGATTTATTATTCCCAAACGTCATTTTCTGGGATAACAATAATGACTGCCAAATAATAATTTCTTCTTTTAAAAATTTACAGCTTCAGTTATACTTTTGTCATGGCTTTGCAGGATTTACAAAAAGAAAGACTTAAGAAGTTAAGAAATATTCAAAAACTTGGGGTAAATCCGTATGTTTCCAAAAGTCAAAGAAAACATACTTCAGCCATAGCCCGTAAAATGATTGGTAAAAAAGTGGTTGTTGCCGGCAGGATTAGGTCTCTTAGGCCTCATGGTAAGATTACCTTTGCGGATTTGGAAGATTTTTCGGGAAAAATCCAATTATTTTTTTCTCAGGAGGAATTAAGGGGAGAAAAGTATGAGTTTTTATCCAATTTAGATATCGGAGATTTTTTAGAAAGTTTTGGGGAAGTTTTTAAAACTCAAGCAGGAGAAATTACTGTCAGAGTTTCCGATTATAAATTATTAACCAAAAGTTTAAGGCCGCTGCCTTCTGCATGGCATGGGTTGGAAGATGTAGAAGAAAGATATCGTCAAAGGCATATAGATTTGATTATCAACCCTGATGTTAAAAAAGTTTTTGAAGTCAGAAGCAAGGTGATCAGGTTTTTAAGAAAGTTCATGGAGGAAAAAGGATTTATGGAAGTTGAAACCCCAACTTTGCAGCCGATTTACGGAGGGGCTACAGCTAGACCTTTTGTAACTGCCCATAATGCCTTAGGCCTTAAATTATTTTTAAGAATTTCCGATGAGCTTTATTTAAAAAGATTAATTGTGGGGGGGTTTGAAAAGGTTTTTGAAATTTGCAAGGATTTTAGGAATGAAGGGATAGACCGTCAGCACAATCCTGAATTTACCATGATGGAATTTTACTTGGCTTATGCAGACTACGAAGATTTAATGAAATTAACAGAAGAAATGTTCTCAAAAGCAGTAAAACATATCCACAATAAATTAAAGATTGAGTTTGAAGGCGAAAAAATTGATTTTACCCCGCCTTTTGGGAAAATTACATTTAATCAACTGGTTAAAATAAACTCCGGAATTGATCTTGAGAAAATTAACACGGAGGAGGAATTAAGAAAGGTGATTTCTGAGAAAAAATTAAATCTTAATATGCAGGATATAGTAGGTTATGGTCCCTTAGTCGATGAATTATATAAAAGAGTTGGAAGGATAAAAGTTAAACAGCCAACCTTTGTCACAGACTATCCTTACCAGATGAGGCCTTTGGCCAAAATTAAAGAAGGAAATCCCAGGGTGGTAGGAAGTTTTCAGCTTCTTTGCATGGGGTATGAAGTGGTTAATGCTTACAATGAGTTAAATGATAGTCAAGAGCAGGAGATAAGATGGAAGGAGCAATTGTCTTTGGCAAAAAGAGGTCTGATTGAACACCAAGTTTTGGATGAGGATTATATCAGAGCTTTGGAATATGGCATGCCACCAACTGCCGGCTGGGGAATGGGAATAGATAGATTTGTTTCGCTTTTAACTAATATGCACTCTATAAAAGACGTGATTTTGTTTCCCACCCTTAGGCCGGAAAAGAAGAAATGAAGATTAATGACCTAAAAAATATTTTAAAAGTTTTCTTAACTTTGCAGTGGACAAAGGAGTTGCCCAGACAGGGTTTTATTGCTTTGGGATTTAAAAGAAATGAAGCAGATTCTGTAGCTGCTCATTCTTTTACCACTGCACTTCTTTCTTATTTTTTGGCCAAACAATTACAAAAAGATGGTGCAGAAATAGACCCTGACAAAGTGCTAAAAATGGCTTTAGTGCATGACATTGGTGAGACTATTGTTGGAGACGTGGGTACTTTTGTCAAAGGAATGGCAGGAGGAGTTTTTAAAGATATAGAAGAAGAAGGAGTCAAAGCTTTGGTTGAAGGTTTAGACTCCAAAGAGGAGATTATCAAATTGGTGGAGGAGTATAATGATCGGACAAGTTTGGAAGCAAGAGTTGTCAAAGCTGCTGATAATTTGGATGCTTTAGCCCAGGCTAAAGGTGTACCTGCAGCCCAGGATGCGTTAAAATATTTTAAAAAGGTGTATCATATTACCAAATTTGATTGGCACAAAATGGGGGTTGATTTAATATTATCAGGCAGTATTGAACCTGCCCGTGATTGGCAAAAGAAGTAACCCGCCATCTATATTATGTTAGACATAAATTATATACGGGAAAATTTAGATAAAGTTAAAAAATCAGTTGAAGCAAGAAAGACTGAGGTGGATGTGGACAAACTGATACAGTTTGATGATCAGAGAAGAAAATTGATTCAGACTGTTGATGAGTTACGGGCCAAAAGGAACGAAGCAGCAAAGAAAAAAGATATAAAGACTGGCAAAAAAATTAAAAATGATTTAGATGGGTTTGAGAAAGAATTGAATAATGTAGAGCAAGACTGGAATAATTTAATGCTGCAAATACCAAACATACTGGGGGATGAGGTACCAATAGGGGATGCATCTGCCAATAAAGTCATCAGAAAATCAGGCGAGATTCCTCAGTTTAATTTTAAAGTCAGGGACCACATGGAACTGGGTAAAATTACGGATATTATTGATTTTGACAGGGGAGTAAAAGTTGGTGGGTTTAGAAGTTATTTTTTGAAAAATGAAGGGGTTAAACTTCACTTTGGGGTTTTAAATTTTGCCTTTGATCATTTAGTTCAAAAAGGGTTTGAGCCAATTGTGCCGCCAGTTATAAACAGAAGGTTTGCCCTGATCGGGGGAGGACAATTCCCCTGGGGCAAGGAAGATACATATTCAGTAGGGGAGCAAGAATTTTTGGTTGGTACTGCTGAAATTCCGCTAATGGCCATGCACGCTGATGAGACTTTAGATATTGGGGATTTACCTAAAAAATATATAGGAATTTCACCATGTTTCAGGACAGAAATTGGCTCTTATGGTAAAGATACCAAAGGTCTGTATAGAGTGCATGAGTTTTATAAAGTTGAGCAGGTTATTTTATGTGAGGCAGACGAAACTCAGTCTTTAGGATTTTTTGAGCAACTGCAGGATAATAGCGAGGAAATTTTACAAATGCTTGGTCTCCCCTATCAAGTGGTTTGTTTATCCTCCCAGGATATGGGTAAAAAGGCTGTCATTACCTATGATATAGAAACCTGGATGAGTGCAAGAAGTGGATTTAGCGAAACTCATTCCAACTCTGTAGTTTTAGACTTTCAGACCAGGAGGTTAAAAATTAGGTACAAGGATAAAGATGGAAAAGTGAAATTTTGTTATGCTTTAAATAATACTGCCATTGCTTCCCCCAGAATTTTAATTCCCCTTTTGGAAAATTTTCAAACAGAGGATGGTTCGGTTAAAATTCCAGAGGTTATACAAAAATACACAGGGTTTTCTGTAATAAATCCAAAATAATTTTAACGAGTTTGTTGTCTTTGTTTAATTAAATCTGCAGCAGAGGTGGCGCTTTGTCCTACTCCTTCTAATTGCCCAAAATTGGTGGAGCCAGAATTATCAGGTGGCGGGGTTGGTTGGGAGGGTGTGGTAATTGGAGCAGGAGGTTTTACTTGAGGCAAAGTTGCTTTTGCAGTCTCGGCAGGAAGTGAAGTAGTTGTTTTAGGCGGTTGGCCTATTCCCAAAATAAAATAAGCAGTGGCTCCAGCCACTATAATCAATAGTCCTATACCTAAGCCGATTACCCACTTAGGTATACCTTTATGCCCTTCAGCTGGAAGAGCCGGCGCTTCCTGAGTAGGTGTTTGTGGTGGAACCACTAATGTTTCCGGTGCGATGGGAGTTTCCGGCAGAGAATTATTGGTGATTAGATGTGATAGGTCAGTAGGAGTAGAGTCTGGGGTAGATGGCAGCGTAGCCGAGGTACTTGCGCCAACGTTCATCCAGCTTGGTTGGATTGCGGGTTGTTGAGGAGCGGCAGGGGTAGTTGCAGATCCGTCAATAGTTGGAGGCTGCGTTGGTGCACCCCACGGGTTATCCAGAGGTGAAAGGATAGGGGTAGGACTTGGTGGTGCGTAAGCGGTAGCTAATGGTTCGTTTTGAATAGGATAAGTTTGGGTTGGTTCTTCGGATATTGATAAAGGTGTTGTTTGGAGTGGGATTGAAGCTGACTGGGGCTGGGTTGATGTAATGTTGGCGGGGGGGGGTTCAATAGGTAAAGTTGGGGTAGAATAATCTGGGGAAGATGCAAAATTAGAAGGGAATGTTTGCGGTTGAGGTTCGACAGAAGGTTGAGGAATAGTTGTTAAAGGAGAAGCTGATGTAGTAGGCAAAGGAGTTGATGGCCAAGTTGGCGCGGCATTAGCTGGTGGGGAAAAAGAAGGAGGAGCTGGGGAAAGAGTAGGTGGTGTAGTTGGCGGTTGATAAGTTCCGCTTAAGGGGTTGGTTGTTTGACTTTGTTGATTAAAGTTTGGTAAGGGAGTTGATGGCCAAGTTGACTCTGGATTGTCTGGTGCGGCAGTTGGAGACGGTGAAGGATAAGATTGGATAGGGTTGCTTGGTGCCTGAGGGAGGTTAGGGTTAGGATCCGGCCCGGTATTAGAGGGTAGAGGGTTGGGATAGTTTGGGTTGTTTGAATTGTCCATAAGGCAGCAAATTTACTATTGTTAGTGTAATCAATGAATATACTTATTGTCAACCATTTTATATAATATCAGGTATGTTAGGGATATTAGGCAAGCTGCTTGATTCAAATGAGCGGGAAATCAATAAGCTTAAAAAAGTTGTTGAAAACATCAATGAGTTTGAAAAAAAAGTTTCCAAGCTGACTGACGTACAACTTAAAAATAAGTTTGCAGAATTTAAAAAAATTCATGAGTCAGGCGTTTCTTTGGATGATCTTTTGCCTGAAGTTTTTGCAACAGCGCGTGAGGCTGCTAAAAGAACTATCAAACAGCGCCATTTTGATGTGCAGATGATGGCGGCAATTGTTTTGCATCAGGGAAAAATTGCCGAGCAAAAAACAGGTGAGGGAAAAACATTATCAGCCACTCCGGCGCTTTTTTTAAATGCCATTGCCCAAAAAGGAGTTCATCTGGTCACTGTTAATGATTATTTGGCAATGAGAGATTGTGGTTGGATGGGACCAATTTTTAATGCTTTAGGGGCAACTTGCGCTACTATTATTCATGATAAAGCTTTTATTTATGACCCAAAATATAAAAATATCGAACATGAAGATAAACGCTTGCGTAATTTACGCCCTATCAGCAGAAAAGAAGCTTATCAGGCAGATATTACTTATGGAACTAATAATGAATTTGGCTTTGATTATTTACGGGATAATATGGTTTTTAGGCTGTCCGATCAGTCTCAAAGGGGTCATTTTTTTGCCGTTGTTGATGAGGTAGATTCTATTTTAATTGATGAGGCAAGAACTCCTTTAATTATTTCCCAACCTGCGGATGAAGCTACGGAAAAGTATTACCAGTTTTCCAAAATAATTGATTCCTTAAGCACTTCGGATTATGTAGTGGATGAAAAGCTTAAAACAGCTCATTTAACTGAAGGAGGGATTTTAAAAATTGAAAAAATGTTAGGGGTTGATAATCTATATGAAAAAGATTTTTCTTCCTTGCATCATTTGGAAGAGGCTTTAAAAGCCAAAACCTTGTTTCATAAGGATAAAGATTATGTGGTAAAAGAGGGAGAGGTAATTATTGTTGATGAGTTTACTGGCAGATTAATGTTGGGAAGAAGATACTCGGAAGGATTGCACCAGGCAATTGAGGCCAAGGAGGGAATGCCTATTCAACAGGAGTCTCAGACATTGGCTACCATTTCTTTTCAAAATTACTTCAGGATGTATCAAAAACTTGCTGGCATGACTGGAACTGCAGCCACAGAAGCAGAAGAATTTAACAAGATTTATAAATTAGAAGTAGTGGTAATACCCACTAATAACCTGATGATCCGTCAAGATCATCCGGATACGATTTATAAAACTCAAGCTGCCAAATATACTGCTGTGGCAAATTTGGTAGAGGAATTACACAAAAAGGGCCAGCCGGTTTTGGTTGGAACTACCGCTATTGACAAGAATGAATTTTTATCAGAACTGCTAAAAAGAAAAGGGATTTCTCATGCCCTGCTGAATGCTAAAAATCACGAAAAAGAAGCGGAGATAATTGCCAAAGCCGGACAAAAAGGGTCAGTGACTGTGGCAACTAATATGGCAGGAAGAGGGGTGGACATAATTTTAGGCAAAGGGATAGCTAATTTAGGTGGGTTATACGTAATTGGAACTGAGAGGCATGAATCTAGAAGAATAGATAACCAGTTGCGGGGAAGAGGCGGGCGTCAGGGTGACCTCGGAGAAACCAGATTTTTTGTTTCCTTGGAAGATGATTTAATGAGAATTTTTGGAGGCGAGCAAGTTTCTAAAGTGATGGATTTTCTGAAAATGCCCCCGGATATGCCAATTGAACACGGTTTGGTTTCCAAAGCAATTGAGGGGGCACAGAAAAAAGTGGAAGGTCACAATTTTGATATCAGAAAACATACTGTTGAATATGATGATGTGATGAATCAGCAAAGGCAAATTATTTATGAAATCCGCAAAAAAGTATTGGAAGCTGCCAGTGAAGGAAAGAACCTATTTTTAAAAAAGGAAATATTGGAAAAAATAGAGAGGGAGATTACAAATGTAGTAACAATTTATTCCGAAGAAGGCATGAACAGTAAAAAGATAGTGGAAGAATTTTCTGCTATTGTGCCTGTTGATGAAAATAGCCAAAAAGAAATTGCAAAACAAATTAGTTCTCTTTCCAACCCGACTGAGATTATTCGATTTCTAAATGAATTATCTGTCAATTTTTATAAGGAGAGAGAAAAACAAGTGGGTGAAGAGACTGCCCGTCAGATGGAGGTGTTTGTGTATCTAAATACCATTGATACTTTGTGGATTGAGCATTTGGATACTATGGATGACCTTCGATCGGGGATAGGATTGCGGGGCTATGCTCAAAGAGATCCTTTGATTGAATA
This sequence comes from Candidatus Daviesbacteria bacterium, assembly GCA_016198275.1. Lineage (GTDB taxonomy): Bacteria > Patescibacteriota > Microgenomatia > Daviesbacterales > UBA10151 > JACQIX01. Next base: position 14,562 of record JACQIX010000019.1, read on the forward strand.
CAAAAGGGAAGGATTTGATCTTTTTGAAAAATTGATGGTGGAGATTGACTATGAAATTGTCCGAAGAATTTACAAGGTAGCAGTTGCAGGACAAACTCCTCCGGAGTCAAGACCAGTAGTAATAGAAAAACACCCGGAAATAGAAATAGGTGTGGAAACTGATCTCCCATTTGATGGCACAAAAGTAAGAATTGAAAGGAATGGAGTAGTATCCGAACAAGTTTATGGGGTACAAGGTCAACTAAATAATCCTCATGGAAAAATTGGCAGAAATGATCCATGCTATTGTGGTTCGGGTAAAAAGTATAAGAAGTGCCACCTAAATAGGGAACCGCAAGGAGGACAGGAGTTAGAAGCCTATAACTTATACTTCAATAATCAGGAAGAATGGCAAAGACGTTATGGTAAGAAAAGTTGATTAGAAGCGAAAATCGATCTCTATTTTTCCATTACCCGTACGTATCTCTTTGATGATCATACGCAGAAAATGTTTTCTTTCTTCAAATTCTGCATTATCCCATAAGATATTGAAGTCTTCCAGGGATTTAGTGAATTTCTCCAGTTCCAGACGACGCTCGTTAATTTGTTGAAGCTTAATTTGATAATCATCGGCTACCACATGGTACTTGTTCTCTTCTTCCTCTAAGCGCTTTAAATTGCCTCCATAGACTTCTAACGAGTCGATCCCTGCTTCATAAGCTTCTTTGACCCGCTGTCTTCTTCTTTCAATGTCAGCTAGATGTTTTGCAGCATATTTGTAGTCGTCTTCTAGGTTATCCGAGATAGCAATATTACGATCAAATATTAGTCTTTCTCTGGCGGTTGGATTATTAACCAGGTTTCGAATCTGGTTTAATACGAATTCTTCGAGTTTGGTGGCACTTATAACTCTTCTCTGACAGATACCGCTATATTTGTAACCCCCACAAAGGTACTCATAGGTAGTTGTATTATTCCATCTAGGATTCTTTTTCTGCCTATTATGGTGACGAGTGAGATAAGTTACGCCAGATCCACAACGAATACATTTTGCGATTCCAGTTAACAAACCCCGACTCATCTTGGCCCTACCCTTTTGAGAATTACCTCTGACCTTTTTCTCTTTCTGAGCAAGAGCAAAAATAGCATCAGGAATAATTGGTTTATGCGTTCCAGGTTCGATAATACCTTTGTGTCCTCTTAACCTTCGTTGTTGATTCTTCTTGTATTCAGCGTGTCTCCAACCCCAAAGCACCTTGCCTGTATATGTTTGGTTTTGGAGCATATATTTAATCGCTTGTGCTCGCCAAAACTGACCTCGCGGGGGTTTTACTCCTTTTTCTGTCAGCGAGAACGCTATGTTCAAAGCTCCTCTGCCCTGAATATATTCATCAAATATCCAGCGGACGATTTTTGCCTGCTCTTTATCTACTAGAACTTCCCTTTGTACTTTTCCTTTTTCATCTAGCCATCTGTGAATTTTGTAACCATATGGTACGTTGTTAGGGATCCTCCCCGATTTAGCCACAGCGACCTTACCCATCATCATTCTTCTGCGGATTTTATTTCTTTCAATTTCAGACATCGTGTCACTATATCCTTCAACCATAATACCGAGGTCATCATCGGTGGGATCGTAGAGTTTTGGATCTTTTGGCTCTACGGGGGTATTAGTTGAGTAGGTCTGTATAAATAATTCCTTCAAAGCTTCCCTTGAGAGGGTGGCGCGTGCACGGTTTCTTGCAAAACGGTCAAAGTCATAAACTAGCACCAAATCAAATATATGTTGCTCAGCGTCATCTAATAACTGTTGGAACGCTCTTCTTTCTTCAATGAGATGGCCACTTTCAGCATCAATGTAAGGTTCATGAACCAATTCCCAACCATGTTCTACGATGGTCTTTTTGCATTTGGCTATTTGATCAGGAAGAGAATATTTCCCTTCTGCTTGCTCTTTTGTGCTGACTCGGGCATATATTACCGCCCGGATATGAAATTTATTTTCCATTTTTCATTTAGTTGAATAATGTATTAACTCAATCCTTCTTTAAGGATTATCGAAATGTCTTCTTTTCTATATCGACGATCTTTTCTGTTTCCCACACGTATGGCTTTAAGTTTTCCTTGGTTATCCCATTGTCTCAATGTCCATGGGCTAAGATTTAGTATTTGGGAAACTTGATTCAAAGTAAGCAATGGGGGCCAAGTTGATGAATTACTCGGAACAAACTCTATTGTTTTCTTCTTTGTCATAACTTATACTAAGTTAACATAGGTAAATGAAAGATGCAATATGGAAGAAAATGCAGTAATTTCAGATGCGCTTCGTTTAGCAAAAGCCATTCTTGGCTCACTGCTTCCCAAAGAACGGTGGGCAATTATAAATATTGCAAAAGATAAAAGAGAAAGTTTTGTTTTAGAGGGATACCCTTCAATACCTACATCATTTGGTTACACCTATGATAAAACCCCACTATTATTGGAAAAATATATGGTAATTGAGGATAAAGTAGGTGGTTGGTGGTTTATGGGCATATCTGATATTGATTCCTATTGGGCGAGATATATTCGACAAAATCTAACCACTGTCAATGATATTGAATGGACAGCTCATGAAAAGGGCTACTTAGAGAAAACTAAACTTGTCGAATATTATTATGACGATAAAGGTTCGACTGGTCCAAGAATGCATGGACAGGCCGCGGTGCTAATTAACAAACGTGCATTAGAAAAGTTTATAAATAAGTTTAGCAAGAATCGGGACATGCCTCTCCACCGGAGAGATCATGTATACGAGAATGGCGAATTACGCTTAAAATTACAAGATGGTTCTTACTGTACGCTTGATTTATCTAAAGCAGACGAATACAGACCAGTTTTTGAGAGTTTCTATTATCTATACAGGGATACTAACCGATATCTCTTTGACAGAGCTGAGCTTTTGGCAAAGTATAAGGAATTAACGAGAAAGGAAGTTGATTGGAGATTTTTTATCAAGCAAAAGTCATCGATTGTCGGAAAAATGATTAACACCAAACCTTGTTTGAAGAATCGGATTATTTGGGAATTCGATAAAGAAGAGAAAAAATACAGATTCGGAATTTTACCTCTGTCTGATAAATAAATCAGACAATCAGACAAGTCATTTCTCTCGGATTAGCCTCATTTTCTCCTATTGACAAATAAATGTCTTCCTGGGTTTGTGGTAGTTGATGAATACTCAACTACCAAAACAGGTTTTTAAAGATCAAGAATTGTCTTCGAAGATTGCTGTAACCGTGGCCGATGCGGTGCTGCTTCTTTATAAGTCGGTCAAAGAGCGAAAACTTCGAGAGTTAATAAAAAACATGGAAGATGGAGGATCCATTAAATATGGAAAATTTACAAGAAACATCACTCTATAAAAACCACGATTTTTACCTTTCGGCGATTTGTTTAGCCGCAGGACTGAGTTTGCTGCGGCTTGAACGAGGCCAAGGTAAGTTCGTCGTCTTTGTCTTCTCTGACCCCCAGCAGAAAGCCCAACAGATAATTTCTGACCATTGGAGTCACAAACTAAAAGTTCCCAGCAGAAGCATTATTGAAGCAATAAATGAATTAAAAACCAGATTGCATTCTGGAGTTTGAAGGAGGCTTTTATGAGCAATAAGAGATTTAAAACAATTAAGCTTGGCGAAATTCAACAAAGAATTATCAAACATGCAATGGAATATTTACTTATAAATGCTGATAAAGAGTTGGTGTGTGAGTATTGCCAAAAAAGACTTATGCATCTGATAGATGGGTTTACAAAACGTACGGAAGGAATAACGCTAACAGAAAAAATAAACTTATCACGAACCAAGGGTAATGAATGATATGGCAATTGTGCTTAGAGTCGGGGAGCTAAAAGTATATGAACAACTTAAATTTTAAACAAATCGTAGAAGAAATAAAAGGTCGGGTCGATATAGTCGATGTGGTTAGTGAGTTCGTCGAGTTAAACCGAAACAATAAGGCACTATGCCCGTTTCATGATGAAAGACACCCGAGTTTTAGCGTTAACCCTAAGGGTCAATATTATTATTGTTTTTCCTGCGGGGTTGGTGGAGATGTGATCGACTTTCTTAAGCGATTTAACACACAAAGTTTTTGGGAGGTGTTAAAGGAACTTGGTCGAAAAACTGGAGTTTCCATTGAATCGATATCGGATGAAGACAAAAAGCATATCGAAGACGTCTACACGATTGAAGAAATTCTTACTAAATCTGCTCATTATTATCATTTGCGACTAACCAAAGAAGTCAAAAATTATCTAAATGAAAAACGGGCAATTAATGATGAGATGATTGAAAAGTTCCAAATTGGTTTTGCCGATGGGACTCTGAGTAATTATTTATTAAATGAGTGCAAATACCCTCTGGATATATGTTTGAAATCAGGCGTTTTAAGGGGAGAACCCGCGAAAGACTATTTTTTTAATCGTATCATGCTTCCAAATATCAGAAATGGCAGAGTAGTTTATTTGACAGGTAGGAGTTTAGACGACTCCGAACCGAAGTACATTCATATAGCTGGAGAACAGCGATATTTATATAACGAGGAGGCATTAATAGAAGAAAATGTAATAGTTGTTGAGGGTTTCTTTGATTGTGTCTCGTTAGTACAGGCAGGGTTTAACGCTGTAGCTTTGATGTCAACGAACCTAAAAGATGAATTCGTTCGTAAGTTTGATAAATGTAAAACAGTGTATATCTGTCTTGATGGCGATGAGGCTGGAAAGGTAGCTACCGAAAAACTTGGAGCAGCCCTAGTTCAAAAGACAAGAATCGTTCAGTTACCAGACAATTTAGACCCAGATGATTTCTTAAAGTCTTATTCTAGGGAAGATTTTGACGCACTGCTAAATTCCGCTCTTGATTTCATTCGTTACAAATTAAGCCAAATATCAACCGATACCGATAAAACCGAATTACCAAAGAAACTTGAGCCAATTCTTCTATTGCTTAACAGGTTAGATAGGGCTAACTCAGAGGCATTTTTATCTCACGTCATCAAAGATTATTTCAACCTGAAAAATAAAGACATTGATGCTTACAGGCAAACGATGAAAGAATTAGCCAAGAGAGAAAAAGAGAAAATTTCTACTTCGGGATTTGATCTTCCGGTTAAATATTCAGCCCATCTAAATGGTTTGGTTGATCTCGTTTTAGATAATGGCGAAACTGCATTTTTGATCAAAGAACTAGATAAATTGAAGATACGAGCTGAGATTGAGGAAGGATGGTGGTTGCTGTTGCCGCCTCCCAGAGAGCAGGTTCCTTGGTTATTGCCTAAGGGTGAAAACGTTATCAAGATATACGAACAAGAGGAATCTTTAGCACAAAAAACAGTCGATGGGCAACTTTATGATGATATTGTTAGCTATCTGAAGAACATATCAGAGTTACCCGGAGAGGCTTATTATGAATTACTTGCTGCTTGGGTTCTCCATACATATTGCATGGAAACACCCCAATATACGCCTATTATTTGTCTTTTTGCAGTTCCAGAAAGAGGGAAGAGCCGAACCGGAAAGGGACTGATATATCTTGTATATCATGGCATCCATGTTGAAAGTTTGCGGGATCCATATCTGGTTCGAGTAGCAAATGATTTAGATGCTACTCTATTTTTTGACGTCAAAGATGTTTGGGAGAAGGCGGAAAAAGAGAAAAGTGAAGATATTTTGCTTCACAGGTTTGAAAAAGGTGCTAGAGTACCACGGGTTAATTATCCTGAGCGAGGACCGCATCAGGACATCGTTTACTATAAAATTTTTGGGCCTACGATTATCGCTACCAACGAGAGTGTCCACCAAATCCTTGAAACACGAGCGATTCAGATTAATATGCCCGAAACTAGTAAGCGGTTTGATAATTCCGTTACACCCGAACTAGCTATAGAGTTAAAAGAGCGTCTTATTGTTTTTCGAGCTCGTCATTTTGAGGAACAATTTCCTGAAATTCCAAAACCTGCAAATGGAAGACTTGGAGATATACTACGACCCCTACTTCAAATCGTTCAGCTCGTTAAACCAGAACGGGAAGAAGCATTTTTGCGGCTCATTAAGGAATTAGAAAAGGAGCGATTAATTGAGAAAGCGGATTCTCTAGAAGCCCAGATATTGCTTGTTATTATCGGACTGAAGGATCGAGTGGAGAGGGGTATGTTACCTGTCAAGGATATTACCGACAAATTAAATGAAAACAAGCCCGATGACCATAAATTTTCTTATCATCGAGTTGGAAGAAGACTTTCTGCTTTGGGTTTCCGTAAGGGAAAAACCGGAGATGGAAGCTCTGCGATTATATGGGACGACGATTTAACGGAACGAATGAAAGCAAAGTATGGTTTGAACGAATCATCAGAAATACCAGAAACACCAGAATCTTCGGATTTAAATACAGATAATACTGATGTTTCTGGTGATACTGGTGTTTCTCCAAAGATTAACAAGAATGGAATAAACCTAAATCACATGGGAGATAGTGAGTTAATGGACCAAGAAGACGCATTGAGGAATGCCCTAATATTTTTTGAAAAGAATACTCCCGAATATGAAGTCAAATATAAGGAATGGTTCTCTTATAGAGAAGAAGGTGTTCGACGTAAGCTTTTTGATACTTTTGTTCCAGCAAGCCAGCAAGAGCTGGGATTTAACGATGGAGGTGGTTCTAGTGCCTAATTTTAGAGAAAAAGTACAAGACAAAGTTGCCTTGATCTTAATAGATTTTTTGCATGATGTTAAAGCTGTTAATTGGACAGCAAGAAATGAAATAGATATTGATGAAAATAATTACGGAGAGCTGGCGAAAATGTACGCAAAGCAAATAGAGAGATTTATCGTAAGGTCATTGACAAGCAAGAGTATTGATAAATCTACAAAGGAATCCGAAAAATATGAACGCTGACAGTAAGGTAAGATACGTCAGATATACCAGAAAGGCCTGTCGTTCAAGAATTTCTAATGAAAGAGCGAGGTGAATTACGAGCGTGAATAACCAACAAAATCAACAAAACCAACAGAATGTTAATTCTTACGAAGCTTTAGATAAGCTAGGCAAAGAAATTGTAGTCTTAAAACTATCGGGGCTTTCATATCAAAGTATAGTGGAATATCTAGAAAAGATAGGAGAGAAGCGAGAGAACCAGACAGTTAGAGAATGGTTTATTAATGGTGGTAAGTATTATGAAGCTTATGAGTTTATGAAGGCTAAAAGGCATGAAGAAATCGAACCAGAATTTAAGGCAATCGAGGGGCAAATCAAAGAAGGAGCAATAGATGCAATCGGGGTTGTCAGGGATCAAGTTAAAAGGGGCAATCTGAAAGCAGCAATGTATCTTCTTAAATTGGCTGGTTTTGAAGTGGAGCAAATCAAAAATATCAGTGACGAGTCTGAAGAAATGAAGCTTTTGAAGGAAATCATAGAAAGAAATGAACAGCGATCTAGCACAACTCACCAAATTATTCAAAATTAATGGTCAAGGTTTGGTTTTAACCCCAACCCAACAGAAAATTTTTGACCTGATAGTTACTAACGCTCATCCAAGAAATCAAATTATTGCTCCTACCCAATATGGAAAGTCACTCACCGTAGCTTTATCTGTGTTATGTAGAAGTGTGGGTAAGGGTGAGAAGTTTATTATTTTAGCTCCTTCTGAGAAAAAAGCAGGGATTACCATGAATTACATTATTGACCACTGTTTTGATTCCAATCTTTTTCTCTCCCAACTAGAACTTGAGCAATCATTTACTCTGGATAGACTTAGAAGAGAACGTTCCAGGAATCATCTAACCTTTAAAAATGGCGGTGGGATAATGACATTAACACTAGATGCCAGAAATTCTAAGAGATCTCTTGAAGCAGCAATGGGTTTTGGAGGTAATAGGTTAATTTTAGACGAAAGCAGTCTAATTGATGATCCCTTGTATGCAACAGTTAAAAGGATGTTAGGTGGTCATCCTTACAGCAATACCTTTCTTCTTGAGATTGGCAATCCTTTTTACAGAAATCATTTTTACCGAACTTGGAACACTGAACGATATAACAAATTATTTATTGACTATAAAGTTGGACTTGCGGAAGGTAGATATTCTGAGGAATTTATCGAAGAGATGAGAGATGAGGCATTTTTCAGTGTTTTTTATGAGTGTAAATTTCCAGAGGAAGATATAGTAGATGAATATGGTTATCGAGTCCTTCTTACCAATGAGGAATTAAATAATGCTTTTGTAAACGAGCATCTACCTATGGAGAGAGAGCTATATTTAGGAGCTGATATAGCAGGAGGCGGTGATTACAATGTCTTTGTAATGCGGACAAAACAGTTTGCTTGGATTGAAAGTAAAAATAGGTCTAATGACACAATGACAAATGTTTCTGAAATTCAAAGGATTTTAGAACAATATCCTAATCTTAAACCCCAAAATGTTTTTGTAGATGATATAGGGGTGGGAAGAGGGGTATCTGACAGATTAAGAGAATTAAATCTAGCAGTAAATGGGGTATCAGCTGGAGAAAAAGCTCTAAATGCTGCTAAACATAAGAATATTAAAGCTGAATGTTATTGGTTGGCTTCTCAATGGATTAAACAGGGAGGAAAACTTTTAAGAGATGATAATTTCAGACAACTCACTTGGATAAAGTACAAAGTTAATAGTGAGAGGGTTTTACAAATTGAGCCTAAAGAAGGGTTGAAACAAAGAACTGGTAGATCACCTGATTTTGCTGATGCTTTTATGCTGACTTTTGTTACCCCAAAACTAGAGCCTAAAATTTGGTGGATATGACCGGCAAACACTTCCTCTAAACTGTACGTTCTTTAGTGGTAACTGAATTCTATTGAATTTGTTTTGATGATATTCTACACTATGTAGTAGATATGAAGGCAAAAGCTTTGAGTGAACTTGAGCAGGAAGTAATGAATATTGTTTGGAAATGCGGAGATTGCACTGTGCGTGACGTGCTTGAAAGAATAAATATGAAGAAAAAACTTGCGTATACGACCGTAATGACTATTATGGGGAGGCTTGTCGATAAAGGAGTTTTGGCTAGAAAACCAGATGGCTTGAGTTACCTTTACTACCCAAGGATAAGCAAGAAAAATTTTGTAGCCAAGTCTGTTCACAATATTTTTACTACTGCAGTAACTTCTCTGGGTCAGGAAGCAATCACTCATTTCGTAAAAGAAATTCAAAAGTTGAGTCCTAAAAAGAGGCGAGAACTTTTAAAAATACTGGATGAGTAAAATGATATGTCAAACAAAACAGGTATCAATCAAAGCTACATCATCCTAGTACTTTTAGGGTTGGTAGCTGGGGCAATTAGTATTGCTTTACTGGCTAAGGTATATCCGTTATTTTCGGCAAAAGCACTTTACTTTTGCCAACAGTTTGTCGCAAATACTTTTTTTATGCTCCCTCACACTCTTCCTGGAGCTTTTGCCACTGCGGTGTGGGCTGTTTTATCGCTGGGTCTTATTTCCTTTCTCATCCAGTTGGCAAAAACATACGCGCTTCTTCGAAAGACTATTCCGAAGAAGATTCCCTTAACTCGTAAGCTTCAAGAGACAGTCAACTCGTTAGGTCTTGGAAACAGTACTCAATTAATTGAAGACAAAAATTTATACTCCTTTTGTATCGGTTTTTTGAACCCCAAAATTATCATTACTTCAGGTCTTATTTCAGATTTAACACAGAAGGAGCTTGAAGCAGTGTTGCTTCACGAACAGATGCACTTAAAAAATAGGGACCCGCTGAAAATATTGATTGGGAAAACTGTATCTTCAACGTTTTTCTTTCTGCCAATATTCAGGGAACTTTATCGAAATATGGAAGCTACCAATGAACTGATAGCCGATTATTGGACCACTGAAATTCAAAAGGATACAAAATTTTTACGCAGTGCTCTGCGCAAAATTATTGCCCAGCCCCAAATTACATTCGCAACGGTTCCCGCCATTTCCCATCCTGATCATATCGAAATCAGGGTGCGTCAACTCAAAAACACTGGAATTAAACATAAACTAACCCTTTCGTATAGCAGTATTATCGGCAGCGCAATGTTTATCGTGGTTAGTTTGTTTGTGCTTCAAACCCCTGTTGACGCATTCCACACTGAAGACTCAAGTGAACCGTCTTATTTTGTATGTTCGGTTGATAATGTCTGTAGGCAAGAGTGTCATCACAATTCCAATATGTCTGTTCCCCGTCCTGATCATTTATTCACTCCCGTTAATTCTTCTCCTACTTCTTCAAAATACGAAGCTCCATCATACAAATAAGCAAAGCTTGTTACTTCGTAATAAAGATACTCTTGACAGAGAAGTGATCACCCTACTACACTTAGTAGTAGTTTATTTTATTAAATATATGAAAGGAGGTGACATATGCCAGACAATACTTCTCTAAAATCAAGTGCGATACATCAGGTAGAAGATGCACCAACTAATAATACCATGACGCTTCGTGTGCCCAAACCCAACATGCAGGTGGCGGTTTTGGGACTGGTAGCGTTTATTACTCTCTTTCAGACTGTTCAATTGGTGAGAATCGGTGCTAAAGCGGGATCAGCACCAGTCAAGGCCGCGCCAGCCGCTGCAACTACCAATACCGGCGGTTCCGGGAGCAATGCGGACGTTCCCCAATCAATGGTTGGCGGTTGTTAAATAGTATTCGATTTAAAGCAAATTATGCGTACTAAGACAAAACTCGTCTCTGACGAGAAGACTATTAATATATCAAAGACTAATGGCCAGGTAAAAGCAAAATCTCTCAATGTTCCTTGGCCAAAAGTTTTTCTGGTTGTGGCAGTGATTTCAACTGTTATCGGCGCCTTCGTTGCCACAAAAACGCTCGCACAAACAGAAAAGAAAATTGCTGAGGTAAAAGAGATGGCTCGACCTGCGAATGTGACTTTGACCAAGATTGCAGTTGAGAACTGTGCAGACTGTTTCAATGTTGATGACGCGATAGCGACGTTTAAAAAGCAAAATGTTTCTGTCAGCGAAGAAAAAACTTTTCTTTCCACCTCAGCTGAAGCAAAGACTCTGATTACCGATTTGGGGATTAAACGGCTTCCTACTTATGTTGTTAAAGGAGAGATAACTAAGCAAAGTCTCGAAGGATTTGTTAAAGGAAACGGCGAGGTTAAAAATGACACCTTTATTTTTACAGGCGTTTCCCCTTTATTTGTAGATCCTCTGAGTAATAAAGAGATGGGTAAAGTTAGTGTGACATACCTCACCGATCCATCGTGTTCTTCTTGCATTAATCCAAAACTTACCATTGATGCGTATAAAAAAGCTGGGGTTAAAGTAACTGAGGAAAAAGAAGTATCTTGGAATTCTTTAGAGGGGCAAAAAATTATTAATCAGTATAAGATTGAAAAATTGCCAACTTTTGTACTCTCATCTGACGTTTCTTACTATTCGAGTATTAAGGATAACTGGCAAAAGATAGGGACTGTCGAACCAGACGGAGCATACGTGGCCAGACAGTTATTTCTTCCCTATCGTGATGTGACTAAGGGCCAGATTGTCGGACTGGTCGATGTTGTTTATCTTACCGATTCTAGTTGTACTGATTGCTACAAACCTCAGGAGGTTCATAAAAATATACTTACCCAAGGGTTTGGGGTAGGAATTCGGTCTGAACAAAGTGTCGATGCGAATTCACCGTATGGCAAGAGTCTTGTCTCAAAATACAAGATTACTCAAGTGCCAACCTTATTAATTTCACCTGAAGTAGCGGAGTACTCAGGCATCAAACAAGTATGGCCTCAAGTAGGAACCACGGAACCAGATGGATGGTATGTGTTTCGCCAGGTCTCGCGTTTGGGCAGTGTTATTTATAAAGATTTTACAAGTAATCAAGTAGTTCGGCCGCAGCAACAACAAGCTGCACCGTAACAGTAATAAAATATGTTTAAAAAAACTATCAGCGGAATAAAGACTGTCTTTGGCGACAGTTCATCATGGAAAGTTGCCGTAGTTGCAGGCGCAATTCTCTCTTATCTCTATTACTGGCTTCTTTCCCAAGTTACAACTATACCTCAATTTTTCTCCATGGCTCAAAATGGCGAATTTGGCCAGCATAGCATTCTTTATGCATTTCTTTATTGGACAACAACCTTAACTACAATCGTTTTTTTTGGAATATCAGTGGCAGTCCTCGCATGGCTCTGGCGCCATTCAAAGCTACAACGGCTCGCCGTAGGTGGGTCAAATGCACTGGGTGTATTTGCCGGAGCACTCGGATCATCCTGTCCGGTATGTGGAGCGTTCCTCCTAAATGCAATTGGAGTTACGGGCGGAGTCGCTACGATGCCCTTTCAAGGATTGGAACTCAAGTTTGCTAGCTTGGGGCTCATGGTAGGGTCTACATTCTTTGCTTCCCGAAAAGTAAACGAGGCAGAAGAATGTGTGGAATGCGAGGATATTTCTGAACACAAAGTTTCCGATAGTAAGTCATATAAGAAAGTTATTGTTCTTCCGCTCGAGAAAGTTTTTGTCTCAATCCTTATTGGCTTGTTTATTGTTAATCAAATTCTAATAAGCCAAGTGGCGGCGATCACTGGCTTGCCATCTGGAGGAATCGGGAGATTACTCGGTATTAGAACGGCATCAGCTATGACCATTATTGCTCCCAAACTCAATCCAGATGGGAGAACCACTACTCTTGTTGAACAACCAACCATTACCGAGGTTTCTGCTAATCCTAACACCGGGGACGCCCTGGCTGATGCTAAGGTGGTCATGATTGCCACTGGTAAACCCTTTTATGCCCCCGATGACGTCTCTTTTGATGATCCGATTAACGCGCAAAAAAAATGGGGCGCATTTGAGCAGTCAATTAAACTTTCGGGAGCCGAGGAAACACGGTATCAAAAACTCATAAGTACCATGGTTTGCAGTTACTGCTGTGGTGGTCCAACAAGTGTTACGCTCAATAAAAATTGCGGGTGCGCCCATGCTAAAGCAGTGCGGGGTTTTTACAAGTATATGATCCAAAATTACGGCGATCAGTATTCCGATGATCAACTTATCGGTGAATCTCACCGTTGGTATGCCATCTGGTATCCCAAGGGGATGCTGGAAGACTATTTATTAGCCACAGGTAAATCTGACGCACTTCCTCATCAGACTCACGGAGGGGCGGGGGCTGATGGAAGGCATGGATTATGAGCTTATTATCAGGTACGAAAACACGGATAGGCAGCCTTGTAAGTTCTTTGACGTCCGTACTTGGGATTGGCAGTAGCAGCACTTCAGTCGTGTGTCAAACAACCTGCTCAACATCTTCGAGTGTTTTGCCGTTTTTGGGTTTATCCTTAGCCGCTACGCCATTTGCCTTCATCCAAGACTATCAGCTATATATTTGGTGGTTGGCATTTTCTCTTTTTGTTTTGACTCTATGGGTTTCTTCAAAGAGAAATTTTTCTTCAAAATTTGAACAAGGACTTCTTTTTGTAAATGCAGGGCTTTTGGCAATAGGGTTGCCTTATCTGCGTAATTCGCAAGCGTTTGTTCTTATTGTCGGGTTGGGAATTGTTCTTTTAGTATTAGGGATATTTCAAGCGATTAGAGCTAAAAAGTTTGTTCTTGAATTTACGAAGTAATATGAAACAGAGTAAACGATCAGAGTTAAAGATTTCAGCATGGGATTTTACAATTCCCGGCTTTGTTGTGCATCCGGCGTTCCACTTGCCTAAATATTCACTTGCCACATATCTGTTTATTATTATCATCGCAGGATTTCTTATTAACCAAACTCTCCTCATGAAAGTTAATTCAAATGCCGTAAATCAGAAAAGTCAGGTGGAACTTACAGCTTCTCCCCCCCCATCGCTTTCAGCATTTGATCAAAATATCATAGCTAAATTGAAAAATGAAGGTAAACCTTATCCAATATTAGGTACAGCTCATAACCATGCCGATATGAAAGTCTTTATGAATGGACAACCGTTTAATTTTGCAAAGCCAGAGTATTACATGAAGAGCAGGCTTCTTCATGTAGATAATAATCAAAACCTCGAGGATGCAGGCTCGGTCCTGCACATGCATGCCAAAGATGTACCGATGTGGTTGTTCTTTGAAAGTCTGGGTATGAAGCTAGGGAAAGACAGTTTGACACTCGCCGATGGCCAGATTTTAAGGAACGAGAATGGTAATACCTTGAAGTTTTTCCTCAACGGGAAAAAGGTTGGCGAGTTGGAAAACTATGTTTTTCAGCCACTGGATAAATTACTTATCAGTTTTGGTCCGGAGAATGATCCGGATATTCAAAAGCAAACAGATTCTGTACCAAATTTTGCAAAGGGTCACCAGAAGTAATATGAGCAAACATAATGTTGTTATTGATGTTTCGACTGAACGGAAAGTCTTTATCGGCATTGGACTACTAACATTACTGATTTTAGTAGGAGGGGTATGGTTGATGAGCGCTTCAGGTAAAAAACAACAAGAAAAGTTAAGTAAGCCGCTCATGGGAGAAGAAATTACCAGTCAAGGAGAGCCTCATGTTAAAAGAGGAGAATCGCATCCTTCATATAACTCCAATCCTCCGACCTCCGGTTGGCATTGGGGCGATGGCACTGCCGGACCAGGGATTAAAGACCAGCCGGTTCCCGATGAACTGGTACTCCATAGTATGGAGCATGGTGCAGCAGTCATCTGGTATAAATCTGACATGTCAAAGGAAGATGTAGAAAAGATTACCAAAGCATTTAATGATGCTTCCGGTAAGAAAATCATGGTACCGCGTCAGAATTTGGATACACCGATTGCGTTAACATCTTGGGGGCGTTTACTTAAGCTTCAATCAATTGATGAGGGAAAAATTAAGGAGTTTATTTCAACCAATGAAGATCGGGGGCCTGAAAAGGCCGCAATATGATTTATGAATCAAATATTAATGTCTTTTGCTTTTCTAGCTGGACTGCAGGCATTTTTTGCGCCATGTAGCATTGCTTTAATTCCGGCGTACGTCGGATACTATGTCCGTGAACGTGCTGATAGTCACAGTAAGCTGCAAGAGTTATTTTTTGGACTAAAAGCAGGAATTTTTTCAAGTCTGGGTCTTTTAAGCGTATATTCCGTTTTCGGAATACTCTTTGCACTTTTAGGGAAAGTTTTAGCTCCTTTCATGTCCTGGATTGAGCTTACAACCGGTGGTATTCTCTTGTTCTTGGGTGCATCGACGCTTTTGGGGTATGAGTTTGCTATCCGGCCTCCTGTTGTTATTCAGGTCAAGTCGGATGGAGTGAGAAGGTTTTATTTTTTTGGTCTAGCATATGCTTTGGGGGCGATAGGCTGTACCCTTCCTATTTTTCTGCTGGTTATATTTCAAGCACTTGCTCAAACAGGGTTTATGGGAGGTATAGCCACTTTTTTGATTTATAGCCTTGCCATGGTTCTTCTGATGCTTGCTTTTTCCCTTGTGGCTGCTGTTTCCAAAACAGCCATCTCTCGTTTTATGAATCGCTATATTAATGCTATCCAAAAGAGTGCGGGAATGCTGATTCTCTTCGCTGGAATATATTTAGTTTATCTAAGTTTAAAAATAATAACCATATGAAGCGACCTGTGATTGTTTGGCACGATCAGCCACTATTTAAAAAAACACCTTTTGCACTCGTTGTTGTAGTTGTTTTATTTGTCGGTTTTAATGTCTACCTTAATCTAAAGATTAAAAATACAAATGAAGAACTGAAGCAAATTGAGTCTGCAGCTTCCGCTCCGAGGAGCGTACCAGCAGAGTTTACCAAACGGATTGAACTTGGAGAAAAAGGCTGTCCTATGGCGAAAGCGGGTAATCCTAACGCTCCTGTAAAGTTTAAACTCTTCGAATCTCCAACGTGTCCCTTTTGTATTGCTCAGGATAAGGTTATCTCTGAAATATTACCTCAGTATGGAGATCTGTTTTATGGAGAGTGGTATCAGGTTACAGACTGCGTTAAAGAATCAGAGCAATATGGTATATCTGGTGTACCAACGTTTGTCTTTAGTGCCAAGGGTTCTGAAAAGGCACCAGCATACGGATTTTTAGATAAACAACAACTCATCGATTATATATGCCGAGTTTCAGGTGAATGCACGTCACCTAAAGAATCTCAGACAAAAACTTTATCACCTGTCCTTGCAACCTCCCAATTTGTATGTAAACCAAGAGAGACTTATACGTATGAACTAACTAAAAAGTGAATATGAGTTAAAATTCTTAATGAAATCCTCATGAATAATCGGTTAAAATGAAAATCTGTGAATAAAACGTACTTAATAATATTGCTTGTAGTTGTAGTTCTCAGTGGAGTTTTTCTTTTTTCAAGACAACAATCAAACACACCTCAAAAAGGAGAATTCTCTACTGCAGTTAATCAGGCAAGTAGCCCGAAACAACAAGAAACTGTGAATCTTAAAGATGGTGATACATATAACTTAACCGCCAGTGTAGTTAAAAAATCCATCAATGGCCAAGAGATGAAAATGCTTGCCTACAACGGCTCAATCCCTGGTCCCCTCATCAAAGTTCCTCAAGGAGCACAAATCACTCTCAAGTTTACAAACAATGCTGATGTTGACTCAACCATCCATTCGCATGGAGTCAGAGTCGATAACAAATTTGACGGGGTTCCTGATATAACTCAGGATCCGGTAAAGCCGGGCCAATCATTCACCTATACTCTTAAATTCCCTGATGCCGGTGTGTATTGGTATCACCCACATATTCGAGAAGATTATGCTCAAGAATTGGGATTATACGGAAATTTTTTGGTCACACCGAGCACTCCTGATTATTGGGCTGAGGTCGATCGCGAAGAAGCACTTTTTTTGGATGACATCCTTATTGAAAATGGGCAAATCGCCAAATTTGACAAGTCAGTTGTGGATCACACACTTATGGGGCGGTTTGGCAACACAATGTTGGTTAACGGAGATGATAAATATAAGTTATCGGTCAAGCAAGGAGAGAGAGTGCGATTTTATGTTACAAACGCTGCTAATACAAGAACATTTAATTTTGCTATTCCTAATACTCGTATGAAGCTGGTTGGCAGTGACAACGGAAAATATGAGCAAGAGGAATGGATTGGTTCGGTTACCATTGGTCCATCAGAGCGGCAGATCATAGAAATTTGGTTTGACAAAAATGGACAGTATCAGATTGTCAACCAAACTTCTGATAAAACATACACTTTAGGAACTATTGCAGTACAGCAAAATCCCGTTACTACCTCATATTTTTTAGTCCCGCGTGTAAATCAGGATTACATTGATTCTCTTGCCAGCTTGCGGCCACAATTTGATAAACCGGTAGATAAAAGCCTAAAGCTTACATTACAAATGGGACCATCAAATACTAGTACAAATAACAACAGCTCAATGGGTGGGCACATGATGGGTAATGATCAAATGATGGAAAATACTCAAATGACTATGGGAGATATCCAAAAAATAGAATGGGAAGACGATATGGGGATGATGAATGCCCAGTCAACCAAAGATTCACTTAAGTGGAAGCTGGTTGATATAGCAACCAATAAAGAGAATATGGACATCGGCTGGCAGTTCAAAAAAGGTGATGTCGTTAAGATGAAGATTTTCAACGACGATAAATCCATGCATCCCATGCAACACCCGATCCATATTCATGGGCAAAGGTTTTTAGTGCTTTCGACCAATGGTGTTAAAAACAATAACCTTGTCTGGAAAGATACTACTCTCATTCAAACCGGAGATACAGTAGAACTCCTGGTACAAATGGATAATCCAGGAGACTGGGTAATTCACTGCCACATTCCGGAGCACATGGAAGCCGGAATGATGAGCGAATTCAAGGTAATTTAATGAATGAAAAAGCATGCCAAAACATTACTTCTTTTATGTGTTATAGGGATAATTGTTGTGGCTGTCTTCTTGCAATGCACAAAACCCAATAACAATAGTACTTCTCCAAACACAGCTCCAACAAATATTCAGGGGGAAAATAATAGTTCATCCTTCATCGAGAGTTTACGCAGTAGAGACTATGAACCGAGCCAAATCACTATTGAAAGTACTCTTTCTAATAATGGAGCCTATACGGGCTATCTGATTTCCTATATTTCAGACGGTCTGAAAATTTACGGCAGGATGAATGTGCCAACTAGAAATGGACTATTCCCTGTCATTATTCTCAACCATGGATACTTTAATCAATCATCTTTCACCAGTGGTGATGGTACGCAGACCATGGCTGATATTTTAGCTAGAAATGGCTATCTGACTCTGGCTTCGGACTATCGAGGGTTTGGTAAATCAGAAATTGATACCCAAGGATCACGCGGGCATAATCCTAATTATGCTATTGATATTTTAAATCTAATTGCTTCTGTTACTAGCTTGGATAAGGCGGACCTAAATAGAATCGGTATGTGGGGGCATAGTATGGGTGGTGAAGTGGCCATCCGAACAGCTGAGGCAACAGACAAAATAAAAGCAGTTGTTTTGTGGGCACCAACAAGTACGAAAGCATCGGAAAACGCTGCGTTTTATGGAAGAGGCAGACGTACTTCACCTTTACCCAGTCAAGGTACTGAAAGCGCTTACTCGAATAATGACATCGGCTATATAACTGCTCCCATAAGTCTGCATCAAGGGCTGTCTGATACTGAAGTCGATCCAGAGTGGTCAAAAGATTTGGATGAAGCCTTACAAAAGGAAGGTAAATCTGTTGAGTATTTCGAATACCCAGGTCAAGATCATAACTTCAGGAATCTTGGCTGGGAGGTTATATCAAAAAGAACTATTGAATTTTTCGATAAGTATTTGAAATAAACAAAGAAAAGAGGTGATGAAATTATGGAGGAAAAGAAACAAAAATACACATGTCCTATGCACCCCGAAGTAAAGTCTGACAAGCCGGGAAGTTGTCCAAAGTGTGGAATGGATTTAGTGCTAGAAGAAAATAAAGATGAGAAATAGGTGTACAAAATAAAATCTTAATAAAATCCTCATCTTTTTAAGTTATAATACGGGTATGAGAATATTGCTGATTGAGGATGAACGTCGTCTTTCTAGTGTCGTTAAAAAGGGACTTACGGAGGAAGGGTTTGCCGTAGACACGGCCTTTGATGGTGAGGAAGGTCAATATCTGGCTGAATCTGAGAACTACGACCTCATAATCCTTGACATCATGCTTCCCAAGGTTGACGGACTGACTGTTTGTAAAGAACTTCGCGCCAAAAACATTAAAACCCCAATTCTTATGCTTACAGCTAAAACGACGGTTGAAGACAAGGCAGCGGGTTTAGATAGCGGTGCTGACGATTATCTGGCTAAACCATTTGCTTTTCTGGAGCTGAGATCACGCATTCACGCTCTTATTAGAAGAAGCAAACAAGATCCCTCTCCAACTCTCACCATTGCCGATTTAGTGCTCGACCCGATTAGACATAAAGTCACTCGTGATGGAAAAGACATTAGTCTTACTCCAAAAGAATTTTCGGTGCTGGAAATCCTGCTTCGTCATAAAGATGAGGTTGTCACGAGAACCATGATTATCGAGCATGTTTGGGATTATAACTTTGATAGTATGAGCAATGTTGTTGATGTGTTTATTGCCCAACTCCGGCGAAAAGTTGACAAGGGAGCGAAGATTCAACTCATTCATACTCTGCATGGAGTGGGATATAGGGTAAGTAAGGGAATATGAAGACTAAAAGCATTCGCTTCCGCCTGACGTTCTGGTACACGATTTCTCTGGTTCTGGCAATCATTGTCATTTTTGCCAGCTTTTATTTTATAACCAGACAGGTACTCCATGACCAAACTGACAGCTCACTTAAAGTTCACAGTAATAAGATTGTAGAGATTATCACAAGTCAGAACACTGGTATGCACGATGCGATTGCCAGGGAAGCTTTTGTGGAAGAATTTAGTAATATTCCGGGAATGCTGGTTGTGGTTATGAACAGTTCTGGGATGATCGTTTCAAGTTCTCAAACCGTTAGCCCAACAGATAGCGTAATCCGCGACCTCTTTGCAGAAGCCAACCAATCCCAGAAGCCTTTTTTTACTGATCGGCGCATTGGCACCTCGGAGCTCCGTTTCCTAGTCAATCCAATTGCGCAAAATAATTCACTGCTGGGAGTGGTTATCATGGGACACCCAATTGATGTTATCAAGAATGCTCTCAATAGTTTGATTACCATGCTAGGGGTAGTCTTTGCCATCTTTCTTGTTCCGGCTGTTCTGGGCGGATATTTCAATGCACGCGCTGCGGTTTCACCCATCTCAGATATTTCTAAAAAATTAAAGCTTATTAACTCCGGAAATCTGAGTGAGCGTATTCGTAATCCAAATACGGGGGATGAGATTGAGGAATTGTCTGTAACTTTCAACAGCCTGCTTGACAGGCTTGGAGGTGCATTTCAAAGAGAACGACAGTTTATAGGGGACGTTGCCCATGAAGTTAAAACCCCTCTCTCAGCCCAGCGAACGAATATCGAAGTTGCACTGGCAAGGGATCGGTCAAAGGAAGACTATCAGCAAGCTTTGGAGGAGTCGCTGGTTGATAATAATAGGCTTTCAACTACACTTAAAAATGTTCTAGATTTAGCATGGTCAGAGGCAGATGCAGCCCGTACTCAGTTTGAAAACTTTGACCTTTCTGAACTGGTGCAAGAAATGATGGATTTAGGTACAAAAATGGCGGTCAAGAAGCAGATTTCGGTTGACGGAAGTATTGAACAACATCTTCTTATTTCGGGCAAAAAAGACAAACTTGAACGGGCACTTATTAATTTAGTTGATAATGCCATCAAATATACTCCAGACAAAGGGACGGTTACTATTTCCTTACAGAAAAAGAGGGACCAAGCCCAATTTAAGGTTAAAGATACAGGAAGGGGTATTTCCGTGAGGGACTTGCCGCATGTTTTTGAACGTTTCTACCGTGGTTCAAGGACTGATAAAACATTTGGTTCGGGATTAGGTTTGTCTATAACCTCCGCAATTGTAAGTGCTCATCGCGGGGAGATACGAGCGAAAAGTCAGATTGGTAAAGGCAGTGAGTTCATCGTTTTATTACCCCTCTCATCCTCATAATTTCCTAATCCTTCAAAGTCTACCATAAGAGAATGGACTTACTTGTCAGTGCGTCGTTAATCGCTGCATTCTTAGCCGGAATAGCAGCTTTATTTGCGCCTTGCTGTATTACGGTTTTACTCCCAACATATTTTGCCTCAATCTTTAAAGAAAAGAGCAAGGTATTTTTCATGACTTTTATATACTTTTTAGGACTACTTGCGGTTTTTATTCCCATCGGTTTGGGATTTACTGCTCTCACTCAACTCTTTCGGGAATTTCATAATGTCATATTTATCGGCGGAGGGATTTTTCTCTTAATATTAGGTTTTGCTTTGACTATTGGGTACAAATTTTCCCTGCCCATGCTTGTTCACCCGGAACTGAAAGAGCATGATATTCTCTCAGTCTTTGGATTGGGAATTTTTTCAGCAATTGCTACTACTTGCTGCGCTCCGGTGCTTGCAGGTGTCCTGGCGTTATCCAGCCTTTCAGGGTCCTATTTTCTGGGAGCTATTTACACACTTACTTATGTATTGGGCATGGTGACACCTCTATTTATACTGGCAGCCTTTTTGGATAAGGCAAATTTCACGAAAAAGTTTATGGGTTTCAGAAGGCCGGTAACTTTTGCAATATTAAACTTCAAGATTACCAATACAATCGCCAATCTCTTTTCCGGACTCATGTTTTTAGCCATTGGAGTAGTTATCACTTATTTAGGTCTGACTAATCAGTTGTCCATGCAAAATTCGTATCAGCTGAATACCAATCTCATAATTTTCGATATAACAAAGCGAATCGGTCAGTACAGTGCAGTTTTACCTGAGTCGGTTTGGGCAATCATTTTCTTAAGCATCTTTGGACTGATTGTGGCAGTTGCAGTCAAACAATTCATTACTCAAAGTCGAAAGCAGGAAGGAGGTGGATCTTTATGAACTCATCACAGAAACACATAGCTATTATTGCGACAGAAGTAATTATCGCCATGGTTATTCTCGTCTCGATTTTTGTGAAGGCTACAAGCCAATCACCTGCAACCCAATCATCTCAAGCGAATACATCAGGTGATTCAATGGCAGATCACCACAAACCAAAGCCCGCAGATTCAGCAGTTTTTGACGGACTCATGGGCAAATCAGCTCCGGATTTTACCTTACCCAGCTATGATGGCAAACAAGTAAGTCTAAAGGATTTTCGGGGCAAAAACGTAATTCTCTTTTTCAATGAAGGCTTGATGTGCTATCCAGCTTGTTGGAATCAAATTGTCGCCTTTGGGAAAGATACTGCCTTTAAGGATAAAAATACAGTTGTAATTAATATTACAGTGGATTCCAAAGATGACTGGAAAAAAGCAATTGATAAAATGCCGGAACTGGCGGGAAACACGGTTCTTTTAGATCCAAACAGAGAAGTTTCAGGTCTGTATGGGGTTTTGGCGCTCAATTCTTCTATGCATCGGGGACAATTTCCGGGGCATACCTATGTTCTGATTGGCAAAGATGGCATTGTCCGATTTGAAAAAGATGATGCTCAAATGGCAGTCCGAAACCAAGAGTTATTATCTGAAGTAGCCAAGCTCTAAGTACTATACTCATGAAATCCTAACACCCCATTTTCTATACTGGGGTCATGAGGCAGGTGAACAACATGAACACTATAAGTACAGTTAAACCCGTCCATGAACATGCAGAAAACAATAGCTTTTTGTCGGGAAAGACTTTGAGTATTTGTCTTGGGCTCATTGCTTTGGCGGTCGTTGCGCTCACTGTGTTTAAAGTCTCGGTCGGGACTCTGTTCTTTGCCGGAGTTTTACTGTTGTGCCCGCTTTTACATGTCTGGATGATGAAGGATGGTGGGCATAAACATTAAGAAACTCTCATCTCTCGCTCACCCTGTCCTAATTGGTGATCCGCTACACTTGATATAAGTTAATAACCATCAAGGAGGTGAAAGGAAAATGACTAAACAAAATATCTTTAAAACATTCGGACTTCTTACTTTATCAGCGTTTGCAGTTGGAATTCTTTTCCTTTCAGTCAGAGCCAATCAGGTTGAAGCAAAAGATTTTGTAAATAGTCGTTATCAAATGATGGGGTATATGAATAATTCAGACTATTCATACCCTAATCACACCAAATTAACTTCTGAAGAGAAGCAGAAAATGATCGACTTGATGAAAAAACACCATGGCGACAACTGGCAAAATCATCATCAACAAATGCATGGTTCCGATAACGGAATCCAAGAGAAAGGAGGAAGCTTATGAGCTGCTGCATGAGCCCATGTCGAAGCCCTACGATTAAGAAGTAAGGACACGAATAGTAAAACCAGAAAATCACCCCTCAATATCCCCGGGGGGTGATTTTTTTACTCACAATTTCCTAATCCTAAGATTGTTACACTACAAGCATATGGAATACGATTACGGAAATTGGCTACTCGTTTTATTTAATATTGTTCTGTTTTTGTACTTTATCAAAAGTGCGTTTAAGCCACGGACAAAGACAGACTGGACAACTTTCCGCTATTTTGGCGCCTTCATTGTGGCACTATTCGCCGAGATGTATGGATTTCCTCTGACTATTTATCTTTTAACTTCATTCTTTGGTAACAAACTAGGATTGGATTTTACTCACAACAATGGCCACATTCTCAATACCTTGTTTGGTTTAAAAGGTGATCCACATTTTAATATCCTGCACATCGCTAGCTACGCGCTGATTATTGGCGGACTTGTCCTTCTGGGTAGGGCTTGGGAAGTGCTCTATAAAGCGGTTAAACAAAACAAACTTGCAACAGACAGTGTTTACAAATACATCCGCCATCCTCAATATCTGGCGTTTATACTTATTATTTTAGGATTCCTTGTTCAATGGCCGACTCTAATTACTCTTATCATGGCCCCAATTCTTATCTTCCGGTATATTAAGCTTGCAAGAACAGAGGAAAAAGAGATGCTTAAAAAATTTGGGTCTGCATACCAAGTGTATAAAAATGAGGTCCCGGGTTTCTTTCCGTCTATAAAACATCTTTTAGGCGATGTTATTCAAAAAATTACAATCTCAAAAGATCTTAAGGCAGGAGAACATTATGAAAAACAGAGTCACATTGTACCGCACAGTCAAAACTGATGATCAAGAGGAGGCAAATTCAGATCCCCGTGATTCAATTACCGAGCCGATTCGGGAAAGCGTTGTTTTGTTTGTTATAAAAATTGCAACAATTCTTATCATCACCGATCTGGTTTATGCTGTGGTTAATTTTGTTCTGTTGCGAGCCTTCTTTTTAAACCACGAATTGCCATTTAATATCCACGACCTGACTGCGTATATTCTGACCCTTCTGCATATAGCAAAAACAGCGCTCCAAGTTTGGGGAATCTCATCAATCGTATTTCGTTGGGTGGGAAACTCATACTTCATCACGCAAAAACATCTGGTACGACACGAGGGAATCATTAACTGTATTGAAAAGATATATGACCTGGATATTATTCGTTCAATATCAATCCAACAATCATGGTTGGGAAAAATTTTCAGGTACGGTTCAGTAAATATAGAGATAAGCGCTTCTGGTGGGTATACCGATCAAGTTACCTTAAACGGAGTAACAAATCCTCAGCAATACGAAAAGATGCTGCGCCGACACTTCTGAACTACATAAAATTCTTCCCCCTCAATGGTAATTTCTGTTACTATAAAATGTAGTAGGGAAAATTATCAAAACATAAGCTTAAGGAGGTGATACTAATGGCAAAACCAAATAACAATAATTCAATAATTATGTGGGTAGTCGGTGCACTTATTGTTGGCGGAGTCTTGGGCTACCTGATTTCCCAATCAAGAACCCCATCAGCTGCGTATATGAGCGGAACTGCTTCCATGATGAAAGACAGTGGTTCTACAATGATGCAAATGGGCAAAATGATGATGCAAAGTGGCTCCATGATGCAACAGAAAGGTCAAAAATATGGTGACCAGGAAATGATGCAACAGGGCAAGACCCTTGAAGAAAACGGCACCATGATGGAACAAAAAGGAACCACCTTGACGGAACGAGGCAACGGTATGATGCAAATGATGGGTCAATAAGTATATGGATTTTACCTATGCCTATTTAATAGCCAGTATCTTACTGCTGTTTGTTTGGCTTGTTTTGTATTGGCTAAAACCACAGTCACGCAAGAAAATGCTTCTTATTAGTCTTCTTACTATGCCGCTTGGGTTGACTGAGCCGCTTTTTGTTCCTTCATATTGGTTTCCTTTTACTCTTTTTGATCTGGCCCGACAAACAAGATTTGACTTGGAAAGCCTTCTTTTTTCATTTGCCGTCGGAGGAATTACTGCCATTCTATACGAATCACTCTGGGGCAAATTGAGAAAACCCATAGGTGTTCACGAAATGCACCAAGGCAAACATCGACTTCATCGTTTAGCCTTGCTATCACCACTAATATCGTTCGGAGCTTTGTACTTCTTCACCCCCCTTAATCCTATTTACACGACTATTCTTGCCATGACCATTGGCGCAATTGCCACTTGGCTGTGCCGTCCCGATCTTGCTCGCGCCATGCTTACAGGAAGTCTTTTATTTCTAATTCTTTATTTCGTAGTTTTTCTTATTGGATTTGTGTGGCTTTTCCCAGGATATGTTGAGGCTGTTTGGAACTTACCTGCCATATCCGGTGTTTTACTTGCCGGAGTTCCTATCGAAGAACTACTGTTTGCAGCCTCTTTAGGCGCTATGTGGAGTAGCGTTTATGAACATTTTACTTGGTACAAGTTCTCGTAAATGAAATCCTAATAAAATCCTAATGAAGATTGAGTATCATAAAACAATGCAGGAACCAAAAATCAGAACAATCTTACTTGTAAGTATTTTTGCGATCGCTTTTGCGTTTGTTGAGGCTTCAGTGGTTGTGTATCTACGACATCTATTGGGTGCCAGTTTTAACCCGCCGCAAGTCAGCCGGGAGCAAGTCTTATTATTAGTCCCAGGAATAGCTTTTCTTGACCCAAAAACAACTCTGGCCGTAATGAAGGATTCACAGATTTTGAAGGTTGAGCAATTTCGGGAGGCAGCGACCATAATTATGCTTGCCAGTGTTGCATTTTTAGCTGCCAAGGAAGCTCGCGAGAAATTAGCTTACTTTCTTCTCGCGTTTGGTGTTTGGGATATCTTTTATTACGTCTTTTTGCGGCTGGTTATTGGTTGGCCGAAGTCTCTTTTTGATTCAGATATTTTTTTTCTGTTACCAGTTCCATGGGTAGGACCGGTGATTACACCTTTAATTATCTCAAGCGTTTTAATCTTTGCAGCTTTATTGCTTTTAAAAAGAAAAGTTGAATTATGAAAAATCAAGTCGCTGAAAAGAGTGTTTATACCTGTCCGATGCATCCAGAAGTGCAGATGGACAAGCCTGGCTCATGCCCAAAATGCGGGATGAAACTAGTGGAAAGCAAAATGAAGATGAACCATGAGGGAATGGATCATGGTGCCATGGGTCACGGTGATCATGTAATGAAACCAGTGTCTCAAATGTCATGGTGGGAAAAATTCAAAATGAGCATGACCATGGCTATGGGTATGGAGCATGGAGGCCTGGCAGGACGTGAGATGGCCAAACTTATGGAAGAGGATATTCGCAATAAGTTTTTTGTGGCGTTGATTCTGACCTTGCCGATTATCGCGTATTCACCTCTAGGAACAAACATCTTGGGGTTAAGACTCCCTGAGCCGATTCCTGCCAGCTGGACAATGTTTTTGTTGGCTACTCCTGTTTATTTTTACTCCGGCTGGATATTTCTCTACTCCACATACAAAGCATTAAAAGCAAAAACGCTTAACATGGCTGTGCTCATTGCTGTTGGTATCACCGCAGCATATGCATTTAGTGTGGTTCTAACGCTTCTCGGTAGCAAAGAATCTTTTTATGAAGCCGCTGCAATGCTAACCACATTCGTTCTCTTTGGTCATTGGATGGAGATGAAAAGTAGGCGTGGGACTACTGATGCGCTTCAAGCACTTTTTGACCTTGTCCCCCCTCAAGCGCGAGTAATACGAAATGGCAAAGAAGAGTTGATTCCTACAGCGCAAGTGCGATTGGGTGATGTTATTGTCTTAAAACCTGGAGATAAGGTGCCCGTTGACGGTGAAATAATAGAAGGTGAAACTGCCATTGATGAATCTTTAGTGACTGGTGAGTCTTTACCTGTTGTTAAAACAGTTGGTGATAAGGTGATCGGCGGCTCAATCAATACTTCGGGGTCAGTCCAATTTAAAGCAACTAAAATTGGTGAAGATACCGCTCTTGCTCAAATAGTCAAAATGGTTGAAACTGCCCAGAACTCCAAAGCTCCGGGGCAGAAAATCGCTGATCGCTTTGCCAGATATTTAGTAGTTGTCGCTGTTGGCGGTGGACTTTTGACCTTCGCCGTCTGGTTTTTCATCCTCGGCCAGCCGATTCTCTTTGCACTTACTTTTGCCATCTCTACTGTCGTTATTGCCTGCCCTGATGCACTTGGACTGGCTACACCAACAGCTGTAGCAGTAGGTACTGGTTTGGGCGCAAAACATAATATTTTGATTAAAGATGCTCCTACTCTTGAGCAAGTTTCAAAAATACAATCTGTTGTTCTGGACAAAACAGGAACCCTCACTGAGGGTAAACCTAAAATTACCGATGTGGTTGCTTCAAAAGGATTCACCGAGAACGATATTATTACACTTGATGCTGCAGCCGAAGCAAGATCTTCTCATCCTTTGAGTCTGGCGGTTTTAGAAGAAGCCAAACAAAGAAAACTTAGCATTCCTACTCAGGTGGAAAAATTTAAGAATCTAGCAGGTCATGGGGTTGAAGCAGTTGTTGATGGTAAGCATGTGCTTGTCGGAACCGTAAAACTCATGAACGACTCGAGGGTTGATATTTCACCACTTCAAAAAGATATTGACAGACTACTCTCTGAAGGCAAAACCATCATGGTATTGGCTTTAGATAACAAAATTGCGGGCGTTGCAGCTGCTTCTGATCCGGTGAAGGAAAACGCTAAGCAAGCGATTACTCGTATGAAAGAGCTTGGGTTAGAGGTTGCGATGATTACCGGAGACAACAAAAAAACCGCTGAAGCCATTGGGAAACAGTTAAACATTGATAGAATCTTTTCCGAAGTACTTCCGGGAGACAAAGCCTCCTACGTCAAGAAACTGCAACAGGAAGGCAAATTTACTGCCATGGTTGGTGATGGAGTCAATGATGCTCCGGCACTGGCTCAAGCTGATATCGGTATTGCCATTGGGGCCGGAACCGACGTAGCTATTGAAACAGCCAAAGTCGTACTGATGAAATCCGATCCTGCGGACGTTCTCAGAGCCATCAAGCTCTCTAAAGCGACTGTTCGTAAAATGAAACAGAATCTCTTCTGGGCTTCGATTTACAACCTATTGGCCATACCTGTTGCAGCCGGTGTTTTATATCCCGCCTACAACATTTCATTACGTCCTGAAATCTCGGCACTTCTGATGAGCATTTCTTCCATTATTGTCGCAACTAATGCAGTCTTACTTAACCGAGCAGAAAAGGATCTTATAACCGTATGAACAGTGCAATAGCAAAAGGAACTCTGGCTTCACTGGTACTCCTTATAGTGTATTTCACCGTTGTCTCTTTGGTTTCCGGTTGGAGTTTTGCTCAGGATCAGTTTCGTCAATTCTGGTACTTCGTTGTTACTTTGGCAATAGGATTTGGTGTTCAGATAGGGCTGTATAGTTATCTTAAAAGTTCAATCAAAGGCGCGGTTAGTCCGAGAATTGTAACCACTACCGGAGCCACTTCCACTGCAGCGATGATTTCCTGCTGCGCCCATTACCTTGTGAACTTATTGCCCATCCTAGGCGCTGTTGGAATCATCACCGTTATCTCTCAGTACCAAGTGCAATTATTTTGGGTAGGTCTAGCGTTTAACTTTGCAGGAATCGCTTATATGGCAAATAAAGTCTATAAATTCTCAAAACATATATGAAAAACCAAAAGGTCATCATAATTGGTCTGGCAATTGTTATTATCGGAGCCGCTTTTTATTATGTGATCTTCAACCGTACAAACTCGTCAAGCACACAACCAGTTGGACCTGAACAATCAGAACAAAGTACTCTTTCAACCCAAACACTAACGGATGGAACTGTAACTTATAAAGTAACACCCAAAAATTTGACTTCTAGTGTCTCTACTTGGGATTTTGATATCAGCCTGGATACACATACCGGAAGCTTAGATCAGGATCTAGTAGAAATCGTTCATCTGGTTGACGACAAAGGCAATGAATATAAAGCCACAACATGGGAGGGTGCCCCAGCTGGAGGTCATCATCGCGAAGGTATTCTTAGGTTCTCTCCAGTTACTCCACGCCCTGATTTCTTTGAATTGAAAATACAAACTACAAGTAGCACAGAAAATAATAGTTTGCGCTGGAATATATGAACAAAACATTACGACATTATGAAGAAAGCGTGCTTATTCCCGCCTCTCCCCATGATTTGTTTAATTATGTAGATGACCATAAGAACTTTTCTTCCCATATGAGTAAGGCATCGCCGATGTTGGGTGGAGGAAAAATGGAAGTATCAGTTGACGAAGGAGATGGTCGGAAGGTTGGTTCACACATCCGGTTAAAGGGAACTGCCTTTGGAATCAAATTGTCTTTGGATGAAGTGGTCACACGTTATGAACCGCCATTATTAAAAACTTGGGAAACGGTTGGAATTCCAAAACTTTTGGTAATCGGTCAGTACCGCATGGGGGTTGAGATAAAACCGCAAAATACTAATTCCCTCCTTCGAGTTTTTATTGATTACGACTTACCAACTACAAATACCTGGTTAGGACAGTTGTTTAGTGGTTTTTATGCAAAATGGTGCGTCCGGCAAATGCTTAAAGGGGCAAGTGTTCATTTTACTAAATAGAAAGAGGTGATTTATATGGGAATTGCAGATATTTTCAAAAAAGCGGCCAAGAAATTGGATGAAGGCAAAGATCCAATTTGTGGCATGAAGGTAGACTTGGAAACTACCAAATTCAAAAGTACTTATCAGGGCAAAGTATATGGATTTTGTTCAGAGGAATGTAAAAAGACTTTTAACAAAAATCCATTTCAGTACGCAGATGCAAACTGCTAATAATTTATTGAGAGGAGGTGAGAAGTTATGAAACCATCAAAATTAATGCATATCGCTAGTATTATTGTCGGGTTTGTTGGCATTATTTCATTCGCAAGTGCTATTTTGGGTGGATCGGATAATCTCGTATTCGGGATTACGAAGACGGACGCACTACTGTGCTCTGCCATTCTTATTCTTATCGCCATCTGGACTCAGATAGCGACAATCCATCACATAATGCTTGAGAAGAAGGGAGAAATTGTTTAATCAATAATTCTATTATGGAAGTATTAATGAATGGAGGTGAGAAATTATGAAACATGAACCAAATGCTACTGCCAATGCAGCTGCAGTTACCGTTGCAGCGCTCTATGTTGTTTGCCGAATAGCTATCGCGCTATTTCCTGATTTAGCAATGTCTGTTGCCCAGTCGTGGTTCCATGGCTTGGAGCTTAGTAAAGTTTCCGGATGGAATCTATCGATGGGCCCATTCATTTTGGGGCTTATGACATCTGCCGGAGGAGCGTGGTTAGTAGGTTACGTTTTTGCGACTGCTTATAACTATTTTGCCAAGAAATAACTTGTGGACTTGTTTAAACGTTAGTAAGATCGTTCATCGAGACACCAAGAGCTTTAGCAATCTTCCACATAACATAAACTGTTGGGTGGTATTTCCCAAGCTCCAAATGACCCACATAAGTGAGATGCAGTCCAGCTTTTTCTGCCAGTTCTTGCTGGGTTAGTTTCTTGTTTTTTCTCGCCTCCTTCAGTCTTTCACTTAATCTTTTTGTGAACTCCCTTCTGAGTCTAGAATTTTCTGCCTCCGTTGAGGGAGTTTGAAATGATAATCCCATCTATCATATTGTCTAGAGTACTCATAGGATTTTATATAGCGTACTCATCTAACTTTTGATATAATCCTTGATAAATAAGGCAAAGATTGGAGGTGATAAAAGTGAAGAAATGTAAATCTTGTAAGGCTGAGATACCATCAGACGCTAAAAAGTGTTCACATTGTGGAACCGACCAAAGGGGTTGGCTCAGACGGCACCCGATACTTACTGGCCTTTTGGTATTATTCGTAATAGGTTTTATCGGAATAGCCGCCAGCGGAGGCGAAAGTACAAGCACAAGTCAGCCTACCGCCCAGACAACAGGTGCTGAGACCAGATCAGCAGAGCCGATGAAGATAACCGCCAAGGAGCTTGCGGATGCTTTTGATGAAAACCAAGTAAGTGCTGAAAAAACATGGGGCGGGAAGTATGTTGAGTTTTCCGCTATCGTGTCAAACATCACGGACTCCGGACTTTCATTCAGCAGTGTTGCCTCGAAAGAGTTTTCTTTGGCACAGATCAGCTGTCGAGTGAAGGACAAAAACCAACTGCTTTCATTGAAAAACGGCCAGAGTGTTACTGTGAGGGGTATTGTGGGGAGTCAAACCATTGGAGTGATTGATGTTGATGACTGTGAAGTGGTCAAATAATAAAATCTTCAGTACGCGGATTTAAGCCGGTTGCCCCTCCCGGCTTAAAATGTTGGCCTAAGTATTTAGGTTCCAATTATTGTAAAATATACATGCTGCCCGAATGGGCATTTTTTATGGAAGAAATATGGAAGACAGAATAGAACCTCTAGAGGCGGAACAAGCTAGGCAAGCGACAGATGCTATTAAAGGATATATTTATCAAATTTGGCAAAGTTTATATAAATGGATTCATTTAGCAGATGAAGAAATTTTATATTTGGAAGGTGCCGAAGACTTCGATGTTTTATCGCCTGATAAATCTGTAACCACTCAAGTCAAGGATTTATCTAAAACATTAACTCTGCGTTCGCCCGAGATAACCGAAGCAATCTCCAATTTTTGGAAATTAAGACAAAGAGAGAAACGAAATGTGATTTTTCAGTTTCTTACGACTGCCGAAAAAGGGCAGGAGCAAGGGAATCCATTTAATGGATTTACAGGGTTAAATTATTGGGAGCAATGTAAAAATGGCGGCAATACATCTCACATAAAGAAATTTTTACTTCGATTGAAGGGTTTGCCGCCGGAATTGACTAAATTTATAAAGACGAGTTCTAACGCAGAATTTCTTAAGGAGCTAATAATTCCGATTGAATGGAACACAGGCGAGGGGAATCTTGAGGAGGTAAGAAAACAAGTTGAAAACGACCTAATCGTTTATGGTGAAAAGCATAAATATTCGGCCTCCGATTCAAAAAGAGCTGCTGCAATTTTGTACGATAAAGTATGTACAATTCTGTGTATAAAGGATCTCCGACAGCGCTGTCTCACCAAGGCTAGCTTTATCGAAGCTTTTGAAGATGCCTTAAGTGAAAAAGTTTCAAAGAGCGAATTGATTCTTTTGCGTAAAACCCAAAGTCAGTTTACAGAGATAATTCAAGATCTTAGTAATTTTCTGGGCATGGGAGCGTCTGGCAAGACAGTAAATTTTCAGGTAACAAATCCATATATTGTTAATAAAAATTTGTTTATAACAAGGGGTAAACTGGTTGCACAAGTTCATCAAAAACTATCAAAGACCGACTTTCTACTCATAAGAGGTTCAACTGGTATGGGAAAGTCTTTGTTGTCGTTGGATGCTGTAGATCATGATCGAGATAATTGGCGCTGGATTAGCTTCAGAAAACTGAGTGGGATCCAAATAAATGAGGTTTTACATGGATTATATGATGTTGTTTCGGGAGATATCCTTAACTATATTCTGGATGATATAAATTTCGATAGCGATTATTCCTTATATGAACAGAGTTTTGAGCGATTTGTTAATCTACTGAGAAATAGTGATAAAAAAATTATTGTTACCTCCCAAAAGAAAATACCATCTCGTCTAGGATTAAAGCTTGGCCTGTCGAATGTAAATGAAATAATCGTTAACAACTTTGATACTGATGAAGTAACAAGCTTGTTAAGGTTAAACTCCTGTCCCGGGACAGATTTAAACTTATGGGTCAAGGATATTCAAATTACCACCAGATCGCATCCTCAGTTAGCCCATGCGCGAGCCAGAAGGTTATCACAAGAGCATTGGGATAAATCCAAAGCTATTTTGCGGACAGAGGAACTAACAGAGGTTAGGCGTGAAGTGGTTGGGAATTTAATGTCGGAACTGCCATCCACCGAATCAAGAGATTTACTATTGCGACTGAGTATTTTAACTGGTTCATTTAAGCTAAAAAATGCGTTGA
Source organism: Candidatus Daviesbacteria bacterium (assembly GCA_016198275.1). Classification (GTDB taxonomy): domain Bacteria; phylum Patescibacteriota; class Microgenomatia; order Daviesbacterales; family UBA10151; genus JACQIX01. The sequence continues at coordinate 47,994 of JACQIX010000019.1, forward strand.
TTCTTGCCAAATATCCAACGCTTATTAAAACTCCTGGAGTATTCTTTAACCAACTCATTGGACCTTATGTAGAACAGGTTGCTGAGGATAGTTATCGATTAAGCCCTCTTCTAGATAATGCCTTTCAAAGTAATTTTTCTCCAGATGAAATTAGAACGCTGCATGCAGTAGCGGGCGAATCTTATCTATCAAAAACTCTTAACCCGGACGACTTCTCTAACATTCTCCTGCATGGAGTTACGAGTGAGTCTGGTAGATTACTTACTTTTGCTTTTTCGGCATTCTTATCAATCAAAGGACCTTACAAGAAGTTAATTTACCCCCATATTGATTGGATAACAATGGTCCACATAGGCACTGGCAGGTTGGCATTCCCGCAGGATGAGATTATGAATCTCATGTTTAGATATATTCAATTCAGTGTAGCGGTAGAAACAAGTAACGCAAAGTTTGCACTGGCAGTAGCGGATGTTTGGTTTGAAGAGATCAATAAATTCACCGGTAAGGGACCACTTCAAAAGTTGGACAAACATATAAATTTGTTTCCTTTTATGTTTTATCTTTCAGTATTTCGTTATAACGATTTGGCTATTCCAATTAGTAAATGTGTGGAATGGTTAATCTCAGCCTTGGGTTTTATAGAAAAAAATCCTGAAATAAATACGATTTTTAAACCCCGCTGGAAGGAAGAGAATTTATCTTGGATAGAGTTAACGCTTGAGGTTGCTTTAACCAAAAGAATAAACAGTTCAAATATAGATGAATTTATGTCCGCAATCGCTAACCAAAAAAATGGAGACAGATTACTAAAACTTATTGATGACCACGACACATTGCCCAAAAGGATAGTCGATAACGTCTGGTTGGATCAGATAGATTCAAAAACCCCAGATTGGCAAAAAGCCCTAGCGCAGCTTGAAAAAATAAGGGAATTCACATTAAGAAACAAAGCGGTTAACATTTCCGCTATTGCGGTCAGGTCAATTGCACTTATAAAGAACGAGTATCTTCAAGACAAGAAAGGGGCTGTAAAAGCAATCGCTGATGGGATCAAAGCACTGGACAAACATCCAGAACTAATAAATTATGAGGCAAAAATTGCTTTTATAGATCGGGATTATATTACTGCTCTGAAAATTTGGAATCGAGTACTACCGGATTTAGCAAAACATGGAGATTTGACAGCCGCTTTTGCCTATAGGGACGCAGCTGTTGCAGCAGCACAAACGAACGATTGGGTAACCGCCGCAAAGTACTTTAAATCGGCATCAAGTTACACCGGTAAACAAAACGAAAAGATATTCAGAACACAATGTATAGCAGATTACGGTTTTGCCTTGTGGAAATTGAAGAAATATCCAGAATGCCTAGATACTTTTGCTGAGGTGATTGATTTATTCGATCAATTACCAGATCCAAGACAAAATTTACGAGTCTTAGGTTTACTAAAAATGACCTCAAATGCTCTTATCTACTTTCAAAAAACCGTTAACCCGGAGTTTAGAAATATTGGAATTCCATATACAGAGCCTTTTTCCGGCTCCTTTAGCCAACTGGAATTTAGTGAAAAACTTCGTGCGCTACCGATACCACCGCATATTTCTCTTTGGACATTTCTTGCTGAGATTGAGTATGAGCTGGGTATAGGAAACAAAATATACGATAAATTAATGAGCGTTTATTCACGATTGCCTGTTCTCTTTCAAGCAGAAGCTAAAAAATTGGCCGTTTTAAAATTGTTGAGGGTTGGTAATCTAACAGGTCTTCTTTCAGATCTGGTGGACTTTTTTACTCTTACAAACATATCCGTAGTTACCGAGAATAGGCATGAGTTAATTAAAAAACTTACAGACGAAGATTATGAACGAGCAATCGAGCGTCATGGTCCAGCCATTGTGAATGTTATTGCTTTTTCAACACTTAGCTTTATATCAGATAATCCTTATGAAAAGCTTCCTAACGAAGAATGGCAGCTGCAAGCAAAAAAACTGGGATTGGATGAATGTGTGGAATGGCCAGAATATATAAATGCTATTCCCAAAATGACTTCTACTGAAGCTCACAGAATTATAAAAGATAGATCCGCAAATGTTGCACTAAGAGTGTTGGCCTCAGTTTATATTCTGACTCATGATGATGACCGCGATTACTCACTTTACGCTAGCGCTTTACTTACAGCCTCTATTAAAGACTATACTTTATTCTCTGGTGAACTTGGGAAATACTTGTCAGCATTGGTTTCTAGGAGGTGGAAAGATATTGCGACAAATTTAAATAGAATTTGGCATGATGAAGAATCAAAGCGGGTTTTAGTTGCCTGTGCTGATAAGGAAAGTCGTGGTCTAAAAAAAGCAGCAAAGATAGCATTAGTTGCAAGTGACATTTCGTTCTTAAAGATAGATAATATTAAAGGGAAGCTTAAAGAAATCGCTGACAATTGAGGCTATATGGTAACCTATTTGAACAGCATTTCAAACGTTGTCATTACCCAAATTAAGAAATTTGGGTCCCACTATCCCAATTGATTAATTTATGGTGTGTAAAATTAAAATCTTATCCCGATCTTTTTTCAGTATTTGGTAATTTTTTTCTAAAAGATTAAAGTTTTCTACTCTCCAATTATTTGTAATTAACAAAAACTCATCCTTACTATTTAAGAGAGCAATAAATTCTTCTTGTTTGATTGGTGCTTTATCTACTCTGTCTTTTTCAGAATAAAATAATGCAGCTGGCGCAAAGTCGCCATCTACCAAAAGTTGTTGAGGGTACTTGCCTGCCTCTTTTGAAAGAATTGCTTCATCCGAGACAAAAGCTGGAATATCAATAAATTGATACCAAATCATTTTAACCTGGCTGAAATAAATTAAAGAACTAAACAGTAACACAATTGCATATAGATAATATCTTAACTTATGGAAATATTTTTCTAAAATTATATAAGTTAATCCAAAATAAGATAAAAATAAAATAGGGAAAAGTGGAATTAAATACCAAATTTGTACTTTGGGAGAAAAAATTGTTGGTAGAATAAAAGAAATAAAAAATACCATTAAGATAAAAAATCTTTTTTGTCTGAAAATAGTTGATAATATCAATGATAAGATTGAAGGCCAAAACCATCGTCCAATGCCATAATATAGATAATCTTTGGTAAGCTTAAAATTGGCCAAATAAGTAGATTGTAAGTTTACTTCTTTAAGTCCTATACTGAAATAATGTTGGATATAACCAGGATTCTGAATTATTTGAATAATAAACCAACCTAAACCAGTTATTGAAAATATTAAAATTGGTATCATTAAATCTTTCCACAGAAAGGTATTTTTTTTGTAAAAAATTATGATTAAAGTGGGAATAATTGCTAAAGGTACCATTGTCTTTGTCAAGAGAAGTAAAGCTAAACTTATTGCTAAAAACAGAAGATATTTTTTCTTTTCAGATGCCATAAGTCCTAAAAGTATGCTTAGAAGAAAAAACATGGTTAAAATGATGTCAAGATTGCCTGTACGGGATCTGAAAATAAACCAAGTTGCAGATGTCAAAGAGATGGCCGATGATAGACCAACTAAGGGATTAAACAGCTTTTTACCCAGTAAGTATAGTAAAGCAATACTGATAATGCCAGCTAGAGCTGATGGAAATCTAGTCCAAAATTCATTTATCCCAAATATCTTATATGTTAAAGCCATTAGCCAATAACCCGCTGGAGGATGATCGAAATAGGGATGTCCATTCCAAGTTAAGTTAATGTAATCTTCTGATTTGACAATGTTTCTGGCAACCGTAGCATACCATGCTTCATCCCAACTGATCAGCGATGTCTGTCCTAATTTATAGAAAAATAGGGGAAGAAATAGTGGGACTATTATAAAAAATAAAAAAAAGCTCTTCATCAAAGTTAGTATATCATCATATAATGGAACTATGGTTAAATCACTTCTTTTAATTTTGATTGCCTTTAACATAATTTTAAACGCTTATTGGTTGTTACTAGGTGATATTCATTACGATATAGATGTTTCAAGGGATTTTTTAGTTATTGACGATATCATCAGAAATAATCATCTAACATTATTAGGTCCCAGATCAGGAGCAATACCTGGGGTTTTCCATGGTCCGTTATGGTTTTACGTTAACCTGCCAGCTTTTTTATTTGGCGGGGGAAATCCATTAATAGTTGGTTGGTTTTGGTTTTTATTATCAGCCATTTTTTTATTAGTGGTATTTTGGGTGGCAAAAAAATTATTTGGTTTTGAAATAGGATTGCTTTCTGCTCTTCTTCTTTCTGTTAACTCCATAGTAAATCCCACAATTGGCTTGAAAAACTTTTATAACCCATATGGGGCAGTATTCTTATCGCCTATATTTTTCTTTTCTTTTTATAAATACATTATTACTTATAAGTTTAAATATCTAATTTACAGTCTTTTTATATTGGGACTGATTATTCAATTCCAGATGGCTTTTGGGGTGCCGATATTTTTTGCCATAACTCCATTGATTATTTACCTATTATATAAAAAGAAAAGAATATGGCATTTATTGTCTTACTTTATTCTACTGATTCCCCTGTCTTCTTTTATCATATTCGATCTTAAGCACAACGGATTACAGTTTAAAGCTTTGATTCGTTACCTAAATGAAACAAGTGAAGTTATCAATCTTTTGGATATTTTTAAACTTAGGATAAATGAGTTTACTTTTAATTTTTTCGATTTTCTCTCTCCTGGAAAAAATATTCTGACTGCTTTTTATGCAATCAATTTTTTAATATTATTTCCATATAGTTTAAGAAAAAGCAACAGACAGCAGAAAACAGCGTACTTCATATTTGGCTATTTATTTTTAGGATTTTGGGTCATAACTTTATTTTTTCCTGGGGGAGTGGGCAATTATTTCTGGCCGCTTTTACCTTTAACAATCATTATATTTTGTTCATTTTACAATTTTATAAAGAAGGAAATCTTTATACTATTTTTCCTGATACTTTATTTGGTAAATTTTTATGAGGGAATTTTGGCAATTTTAGAATTTAAGACAGATGTTAATCAAAGAGGTCCTCATAGTTGGGCATTTAATTTGCAAGTTGCTAAAAAAATATATGATGATGCCAAAGATGATTTTGGATATTTTAATTTTTCACCAGACAGATTTGCCTATCAACAAAGGTATGCCATGATTTATACAAAAAAGTTTTTTCCAAATATTTATTCTTTTTCCTCAATCAAAAAACCTCTTACGTATTTAGTTGAGGTAGACCCGCCTAAAGACAGATCATATCTAAATGGTACTAACTGGAGAATTGCTGATGTGAAGATTGATAGAGAACCGGATCAGGTGTTTAGATTGGATTTTATTAAAATAGAAAAATATTGGCTAAGTGATGATGAAATCAAAAAACCATCAAACCCTTATTTGCAAGACTCGCTGTTTCTTCAATAATATAATAATTATTATTACCAGAGAAACAGCACTGATTATTGCTCCGTATTTTAAAGATTTCGGAGCATATTTGAATTCAACAGTGTGGTTGCCTTTTGGTAAAAAAATACCTCTAAAATTATAATTTGTTCTATGGATAGCAGTTTCCTTGCCGTCAATCATTGCTTTCCATCCAGGATAGAAGGAATCAAGGACTACCAGAAAAGCGTCAATATTTGAAGTGGTTTTGATTTGAACATGAGAATTAGTTAAAGGAGTATAGATTAAGTTAGCTTCTAGATCTTGGGGAGAGGTATTGTCAAATTTAAAGTCTTGGGTGATTGAGGTTGTTTCAATAGGGAAATCCTTATCTATTAAAAGTTTTAAAGTTTCTAATTCCGATGCTTTAATTACTCTTTTTGTTAAATACGCTCTTGGCAGGCTTTGGCTGTTTTCCAAAATTGCTATTCCTTTGTCTTCAAAAACCTCTTTGTATTTTGGCGGGATAGTAACAGACACTTGCCCGCTACTGCTAACCCTGCCTTGATCACCTATTTTTAGAGCCACCAGAAAACGGGTATTAGTCATGTCTAATATTTTGGAATTAAAATTTCCCACAAGGCCCCATCTAGGTTTAGGAGCCGTTTCAATGTTAGAAGAATCCACCACAGCCAATAATTTAGCTATGTTTAAAGGATAAATCCCGTCATATCCTTGTATGGAAGAAATTTTAAAAGTAATCCACATATTGGCAGGAAAAACATCTCTTTCGGCAATCACTCTATCGTTAGGAAATTTTTCCAAAAACTTTGAAATAGGGGTTTGAGGATAAATGAAATCAGCACTGGAAAAGGTATTGAACTTAAGCCCAAAACGAAATAATTCGACAGTCAGAATAAAGATAAAAATTAACTGGCCAATCAAAATAAAAAACCCAGACTTATTTAAAAACTTATTTAGGATTAAAATAACAAAAAAAACAGTTACTATAATTAAAAGAGGCAAAAAAAGATTTCTTAAACTAATGTTAATATTTTTTAATAGAACATCAATATCACTTATTGAAACTTGTAATAAACTGATGGTATTGATTAAAAGATATTTGCATATTAACAGGCCAATCAATACTCCTAAAATGATTGATAAAATTGCTAAAGCAGGTTTTAAACTTAATTTGTAATTTTTACTCACTTGAGATACTCCATATGCTCCCAAAATAGATAAGGATAAATTTATTAAAAAATTTGCCCGGTTCATGGTAATTGATTGACCACCCCAAAGACCCAACTTATATAAAAAGATACTTAAGGGGTTTGAGATAGAAAAAATTAGAGTTACAATTAATAAGCAAAGAGCAAATTTTATTTCGGTTTTACCGAAAAATTTCTTTAATCCTAATAAAGAAAATATCAATGTTGTTACTCCTGCATAGATGGTTGTGTCCATATTATCTCCCCTGCCCCAAAAATTACCGGTTGCCGGATTACCAAAAAAATCAGGTGCCGCTAGATTGATAAGATTTTCAGGTGCAAAAAAAGGCACATTTTCATCTATAGTTTCAACTATTCTTTGAGAAACTTGAATAAGCTCGGCAACAGGGAGTAAAAAGACAGCGCTTAGGGAAATACCTAATATAATAAAAAAAAGGATGGTTACATCTGATAGGTATTTTTTAGATCTGAATAGAAACCAAAGTGCCATCCCCAAAAAAGTAAAAGGAATAACAGGCAGGTAGCCTGCCAATATTTGTAAGAAAATAAAGATACTAAGAATTGCACCCCACTTAATCTTTCTTGTAATTAGATATTTATCTTCCAATAAAATTAAGATGGGAAAAAAAAGACTGGTGGTGGCCTGGGTATTCCATTGGATCCATAAAATCGTAGAACCGCCAAACCCGTAAGCAACCGCACCAAACACTGAAGGAAATTTGCCTAAATTTAAATGCCTTAAAAGCAAATACATAAAGAATGCAGCCAGAATAGGTTGTGACATGACCTGAAGAGTCCAGGCAATATGTGAAGATAAAAAGAGATAGAAAATCATTGTCGGAAAAAGTACCCCGACTTGAACGTTTGCAAATAATGGATATCCGCCAAACATATAAGGATTCCATAAAGGCAGTTCTCCTTTTTTAGCAAAATCCGCTACCAATGATTTGAAAGGATAATAGAGCGATACTGCATCAGAAAGTTTGGAGTTTTGGACAGGTACACCAACCGTATAATTTCCCCATTTATAGTTTAGCCAAGGATAATAGGCTCCTACAATTAAATCAGTAGGCAAAGGAATCAACCCTAAAAAAATTTTATAAAAAAATATTAAGGTAATTAATGTAAAAAAAACTAAAGCCAAAATTGCTTCTTTTAAACTCATATTATGAGTATACTTATACTTAATAAAAAAATATACAGTAATGAAGAAAACATACATTATTTTGTTGCTGATACTACTTTTAGGTTTATTTTTTAGGATTTATAAATTAGAAATTTTTTATTCCTGGGGTCATGACCAAGATCTTTTTGCCTGGATTGCAAAAGATATTTTAGTTGATTATCATCCCAGACTTATTGGCCAAGAAACTAGTATTACAGGAGTATTTATAGGCCCTTTGTTCTATTATCTGATTGCTTTAAGCTTTGCTGTTTTTAAAATGAATCCTTTAAGCGCTGCCATTGTAACAACCACTATTAGCCTTTTTACAATTTTAAGTATTTATTGGGTTTTTAACAAATTTTTTGGACTAAGTGCTGGGCTTATTGGATCTTTTTTATATGCTGTCTCGCCAGGGGTAGTTTTCGGAGATCGTTGGGTAGTGCCGACTCAACCAACACCTCTTTGGACAATATGGTATTTTTACGTTCTTTTTTCAATCTTGAATGGGAATCTAAAAGTTTTGATACCTTTAAGTATTTTAGTTGGTTTAATCTGGCATGTTCATATTGCTTTTATACCCCTATTGATATTGCTGCCGGTAGCCTTTTTGTTGTCAGAAAAAAGAGATAAGTTAAGATTTAGTTTAAAAAGTATTACAATTTCGTTGTTAATATTTTTTGTGCTCATCTCACCTTTTTTTGCTTTTGAATTCAGACATAATTTCCAGCAGACCAAAAGTTTAATCGGGGCAACCTATCAAGATAGAGGAGATTTAACCGGACTTGAGAGATTAATTAAGGTGCTAAGTTCTGGCGGAAGAGCTTTAGTCGGTACATTTGTTTTAAGTAATACTGCCATTGAATTGGAACAATCTTTTACAGTAACTATGCCATTCATACTAATATTGATAACACTCTATTTACGGTTTACTCGAATCTTAAACAAAAACCAGGTAAAACTTCTTTTAGTTTGGTATCTAATCGTTTTTTTGGGCCAGTTTTTATCAAAAAGAATAATAACAGAATACTATTTTAGTAATCTTATTGTCATATTTATTTTAATATTATCTCTTTTTTTAAATAGAATTAATATTTTTTTGAGAAAATTTCCACTTTCAATTATTGTTTTATCAATTTATTTAATAGTAGTTACAGTTTGGTTTATTAACAAACCTGATGATCTGGGAGGGTATTTATATAAAAGACAGGCAATAGAATATATTAAAAATGATGTAAGCAGCAAAGGGTATCGTTGTATTGCCATAAATCATATTGAAAACCAAAAAGGAGGTGCGACTGGTTTTAGATATTTATTCTGGCTTAATAAATTATTAGTAGTCACATCAGGCAATGACGTACCTGTCTACAGTATAGTAAATCCTTGGTTGATTTCTGAAAAAGAAATTAAAGCCAAATTCGGTAATATTGGAGTTATCATTCCAGCGGGGAATAAGATCGATCCGGAAATTTGTTATCAACAATATCGCCAATTACTGCCTTTATGGGGATTTAATAATTAAATCTAAAAATGATGAGGAAGTTAGATAAAAATTCTATACGAACACTGATTCCTAAGAGATCAATAGATGCCAATAAAGGAACTTTTGGTAAGGTTTTGGTGATTGGCGGGTCCAAAAATTATCCAGGGGCAGCGTACTTTGTTTGTGCTGCTGCTTATCGGGTTGGGGCAGGGTTAGTTACTTTGGCAACAGAGGATATTGTTAAGATTATTGTTTCAAAAAAATTACCGGAGGTTACCTTTTTATCTTCAAATGAAGTTTTTGAAAAAATCGACAATTATGATGTTTTATGTGTAGGTCCTGGTTTAGGTACAAACACTGCGGCTGCCAAATTAGTAAAACAACTTTTAATTAAAAAGTTACCCCCAAAAGTGATTGATGGGGATGGGTTAAATTTACTTTCCAAAATGGAAGTTTGGTGGGAAAAGTTAGATGGGGAAGTAGTTTTAACACCTCATCCAGGAGAATTTTCCAGATTAACAGGATTAAGTATAGAAAGGATTCAATCTGATCGGGAGAATGTTGCTCTACAATTTGCCAAAAAATGGGGGAAAACTGTTGTTTTAAAAGGAGCAAATACTATAGTGGCCTTCCCTGGTGGCGGGGTAGTAATCAGTCCGTTTGCTAATCCCCTGCTTGCTACTGCTGGTACCGGTGATATATTAGCGGGGGTAATTAGCGGATTTTTAGCCCAAGGATTAAATAGTTTTGAGGCTGCAATTTGTGCTACTTATATTCACGGATTGGCAGGTGAGAAATTAAAAGTTTTATTTGGTAAAGCAGGAGCTTTAGCAAGTGATTTATTACCACTTTTACCACAAATTATTAAAGAATTAGTATAAATATATATATTTTTAAAATTACTACCTTGACATTTAAATTAAATCTTGTTAATTATTATATTAATTATCACTTTAAATCATGCAGAATAATGACTCTTCATTAAAAAACTTCCTGGAAATTCCTTATGATAGGCTGGAAGAGATGAATTTGAAGGCTAAAGAAAGGCAGCAGACAAATGACCCTAAAATTTTAGAAGAAGAGTATCGTATTTATCTTAAGAGAGAGAAAAGAATTAAAGCAGTAACATTGTGTTTTACTGATATTGAAGGCAGATTTCACATGTTGGATTATGACAAAAAATATCTTTTGGAATCTGCTTCCAATTTAACCTTTGATGGTTCGTCTATCAGGGGGTTTACGGCCCAGCATGAATCAGATTTAAGATTGGAAGTTGATTGGCCAAGTTTTATTTGGTTGCCATCCGATATATTTGGTTCAGGTAAAGTAGTCATGTTTGCAGATGTATTAAGTAGAGATCGGACTCCTTATAATTCAGATTTTAGGCTTCAGCTAAAAATCTATACTAAAAAACTTAAAGAAAAAGAGGGTATTGTTGCCTATGCTGCCACGGAAACAGAAGGTTTTTTAGTGGAGAGTGTAGGAGCAGAGCAAAGCTTTGATGAAGATTCAGGTTTTAAATTAATTTCCACAGGTGGTTATTATCACTCACTTCCTTTGGATAAATTGCGCCGATTTATTGATGCATCAGCCGAATCGCAAAGGTCAATGGGATTTAAGAATGAAAAAGATCATCCGGAAGTAGCACCCTCGCAATTTGAGTTAAATTTTGGATATACGGAAGTTATTAGAGCCTGTGACCAAATTCAACTTTATAAATTGGTTTGTCGGCAGGTAGCCAATAATATGGGTTTGACAGCCACATTTTTACCAAAACCAATTGCTAATGTTAACGGGTCAGGTATGCATACCAATTTTTCACTGAGTAAAAACAATAAAAATCTTTTTTTTCAAAAAGATGGCCAAGATGGATTATCGCAATATGCCTGGGATTTTATCTTAAGGATATTAAATCATGCTCCTGAAACTTCTTTAGTATTTAGTTCATCAGTTAATGCTTACAGAAGATTGGATCCACACTTTGAAGCCCCTAATCAAATTAGGGTCTCACCAATTGATAGGGGTTCCATGATCAGGATCCCTGCTGGTAATGAAAAAACAGCCCGGATTGAATTAAGGGCTGTTGCGCCTGATGCTAATCCGTATCTGGTGCTTTATACTATGTTAAGAATCGGCTTGGAAGGAAAAAAATTAGTCCAACCGAAAAATAGACGGGACAGAGCGAGATTTCTTCCTGGTACCATTCATGATGCGATTAGACTTTTTAAAGCAAATGATTTTATTGGCCGTTTTTTAGGAGAAGAGAATAAGAAAAAATATTTAATTTTCAAAGAATTTGTAGCAGACAGAAGCCCCCGGGAACTTGGTAAAAAGGTCAAAACATCGGAAATTATTTACCATCATGAAGTAACAAATCAGGTGTTATGGAATACTTTTTAAGTCTCTATTCAACATACAAAGGCATAGGATCTTCTAAATTAGTATTAGGAGTTTGACAACCTTTTTCAATAGTATCTTTTGGCGGGATCTGAGAAGGAAGGATAAGACCAATATGCCCAAATTTAACTTTAACTTCTTTTGATAATTCTTCCGGGATCACAATATTGTAAACAGGGACATTAAGCGATGGGTGAGTTAGATAAACATTTTTCAAATAAAATAAATACCTGAAACCAACATTTTCTCCCGGGTTAGTAATATAGTTTATACCAACACAGGGATAACCCAATTCCTTAGAATTTTTTTTTATATATTCCACCACTGATTTTTTTTCAACATAGCCCTTATGATAAAAATCTTGAGTGATTAAAAAAAATGTATTCTTAATAAGAATAAAAGCTAAAATTACCAGAGTTATTAATTTGCCCCAGAAAGAAAACTTAAATAATAAGTAAAGTAAAAAACTTACAATCACAATAAATATTACTGTTATATTGGCAAAATAATATTCAGAAATAGTGGAAGACGATAACGTGAAGAAAATAATAACCCCTAAAGCCCAGAAGTATTGCGGAATTAATTCTTTTGGGGATATTAGTTTCTTTTTAATAGGAAGCAAGGCAGAAAGGAAAATTAGTAAAACAAAGAAGATGTTATTTGTTACTTTAAATGATTGTGGAGAAAATAATAGAGAATTTACGTTTTTTGTTATCATTTCTAAAACTAATTGAAATTTATAAAAACTGGCAAAACTTTCCCGGGAATTAGTAAAGTTGTTTATTAAACTGAAACTTTGTCCGAAATTGTGCCTTAATTCAAAAATAATTAAAGGTGCTGAGGTAATTAAAAGAGATGCTGTAAAAAATAAAGTCTGTTTTAAACTAGGTATTCTTTTAGATATAAGGATTGCAATCGGTATGGCAATAAGGGTGGGAATTAAAGCAATATGGATATGCCATATTAGTCCAATTAAAATTCCCACTAACCACAGCGCGGAAAAATTGCCGCGAGAAAGCAAGATGAGCGTATAAAAATACCAAATTGACCAAAGTGACGTTGTCACAGTCGGTACTACCCAGCGGTCGGCATTTACTGTAACAGTTAAAACGGCATATAAGAAAGCTGCAATGAATCCGATCTCTTTTTTAAATAAATTAGCTAAAACAAAATAGTAACTAAATATGGTAAAAAGTCCCAGCAAAGTTATTGGAATAAGCACCCCGATCGGATCCATGTTGGATAATATAAAAAAGGGAGTAATCAGATAATAATATGCTGGACCAATAAAAATACCCGGAGCAGTGGTTTGTTGTCCTATCAGACGCAAGTGCCCATTTACCAAAATATCTTTAATAATCCAAGAATATAAATCTCCGTCATGAGCAAATTCAAATCTGTCTATTATTTTGTAAGTTCTAAAAAATAATCCGAGTATTAATATTATTCCCAATATTAAAGTAGGAAGAAGACGCATCTTCCCGATAGTAACAGCTGCAATTTGAATACGCAATTATACAATGTTAAACTATTGCTCTGATGATCGTCAATGCAATTAAAACCCGTAAATTTTTACCACCGAAAGATAATCTCTGGGACCTTTTAAAAGCCATTAGATCACTTAAGGAAAATTCGGTAGTTGCTGTTACTTCAAAGGTGGTATCAATTGGGGAAGGTAGATGTGTCCTGATAGAGAAATTTCCTGATAAAGACAAGTTAGTGATAATGGAAACAGATAAATATTTGCCAAGAGAGACAGTTCCTCATGGGTTAGTTATGCATACTATAAAAAACAATATGTTTATAGCTTCAGCAGGGATTGATGAAAGTAATGGGGCAGGCCATTACATTTTATGGCCAAAAG
>JACQIX010000021.1 GCA_016198275.1 Candidatus Daviesbacteria bacterium
AGAACAAAGAAGCCAGCATGGCTGAAACTAAACCTAAAGCATATGCCATGCAAACAGCTTTTGAGGGCGGCTCAGGATCTCAGGGCAGCGGGACAGCCAACCTATCTGCCCATGCTACAGGGTAAAATCCCTTCTTGAATATTCGTACCATAGATATTATTATGTATCTATGAAATCTAAGTGGTTCCATTTAAAAGGTAGTGTTATTGAATTAAGACAGAAAGGAAATTCTATTAGAAGTATTGAGAGATCTCTTAAAATTCCAAGATCTACCTTAAGTGGCTGGTTGAAAAATGTTGTTTTAACTCAAAAACAACAATTAAAACTTAAACGAAATTGGATAAGAGCTCTTGGTAAGGCAAGAAAACAAGCTGCTATTTGGCATAATAAACAAAAGCAATTAAGATTAAAAATCGCTAAGGAACAGGCCTTAGCTACTTTAGCTAAAATTAACGCAAATGATACTTCATTAGTAGAATTAGCTTTAGCAATGCTCTACCTAGGAGAAGGATCAAAGAAGAGTGGCACAGCAATCGGAAATACAGATCCCTTAATTTTAAAATTTTTTATTAATGCTTTGAGGGTAGTCTACGAATTTGATGTTAGTAGGATTAAATGCGAGCTTCATCTTAGAGCAGATCAAGATATACTAAAAACTAAGAGATTTTGGGCAAAGGAGCTAAATATACCAATATCTTCTTTTACCTCTGTTAGTATAGATAAAAGAACTGTTGGCTCTCCCACTTATCCAACTTATAATGGTGTCTGTATTCTTCAATGTGGTAATATTGCAGTACAAAGAAGGCTAGTCTACCTTAGTATACTTTTTTGCGAAAAGTTCTCAAGAGAATGGGCGGTTAGCTCAGCTGGTAGAGCGTCCGATTGACGTTCGGAAGGTTCATAGGTTCGATCCCTATACCGCCCACTTGACAAAATGACTTATCTGTATAAACTATAGTTAGTTATGATAAAACAATTAATAAATAATCAAACCACAACTACTTCTTCTTAAAAGGGAGGCTGTAGTTTTTGTGATTAATGACCTCCTGAAAAGGGGGTTTTTTTGTGGGAAAAATATGAAAGGTGAGAAAAAATGACAGAAATACCAAGGGATGCAAGGCAGTCGGAACCAAAGCCAAAGTTGGCGGACAAATATCATCCACATTATCCTTGCGGGTAATAAATATACAGGGTTTGAGACGGACGCTAGCTGTCTTTAACCCTACCCGGTTTTCTGTTATATTAAAGCCATATGGAAAATGATAAAAATTTGGATAACTTAAGGCACTCATGTGCCCATTTGCTGGCTGCAGCTGTTTTGGAGCTTTGGCCAGGGACTCACAATGCAATTGGACCCGCCATTGAAAATGGTTTCTATCAGGACTTTGATTTTGGAGATGTAAAAATCGTCGAAGAAGATCTGGGCAAGATAGAGCAAAAAATGCGCGAGATCCTTGCCACATGGGATAATTTTCAAATCAAGGAAGTTTCTGCCGCACAAGCGCGGAAAGACTTTGCCTATAATCCGTATAAATTAGAATTAGCTGAGGAATTTGCTAAGGAAGTCAAAGCAATTACAGAAACCGTACAAGGAAACTTTTTGGACCTTTGCAAGGGTGGTCATCTTGAAAATCCGAAACAAGGAATAAAACATTTTAAACTTCTTTCTTTAGCCGGAGCTTATTGGAGAGGGTCAGAAAAAAATAAGATGCTGACCAGAATTTATGGAACATGTTTCCCAACCCAAAAAGAATTGGATGGTTATTTAAATATGCTTGAAGAAACCAAAAAAAGAGATCATAGAAAAATTGGTAAGGAGTTGGGCTTGTTTGTTTTCTCAAACTTGGTAGGAGCAGGGCTACCTTTACTTACTGCTAAGGGTGCAACAGTTAGAAGGGAGTTGGAAAGATTTATTGTGGATGAGGAATTAAAACGCGGCTATCAACATGTTTTAACTCCACCTTTAGCCAAAGTTGAGTTATATGAGACTTCAGGACACTACCCTTACTATAAAGACACTATGTATCCTCCTATGAACGTTGAAGAGGAAAAGTTGATTTTGAGACCAATGACCTGCCCACATCATTTTATGCTGTATAAGTCACAACCTAGAAGTTACAAAGAATTACCTATTAGATACGCTGAAATCTCCCCCCAATTTAGATACGAAAGAAGCGGAGAATTAACTGGGCTGATGAGAGTAAGAATGTTTACTCTTTCAGATGCTCACATAATTTGTACTCCTGAACAAGCCAAACAGGAGATAAAACAGGCGTTGAATTTAACTGATTTTGTTAATAAAACTTTTGGTCTGGTTAAAGGTAAGAATTATAGATTTAGGTTATCTTTAGGTGACAGGAATGAGGAGAAAAAATACTTTAAAGATGATGTTGCCTGGGAAAAGGCTGAAAATACTTTAAGGGAGGTCTTAAAAGAGAATAATGAGCCATTTTTTGAAGCAGAAAATGAAGCAGCATTTTACGGGCCTAAAATAGATATACAAATGAAAAATGTTTCAGGAAAAGAGGAGACAGCTTTTACTGTCCAGTATGATTTTGTGATGCCTAAAAGATTCAATCTTAAATACATTGATAAAGATGGCAAAGAGAAGGAACCAGTAGTAGTACACAGATCCTCTGCTGGTGCCTTTGAAAGACTAATGGCATTTTTAATAGAACACTATAAAGGAGCTTTTCCTGTCTGGCTTTCTCCTATTCAGGTACAAATTATACCCATTACCGATCGTAATATTAAACATGCACAAAATATACTCGAACAATTAAATAGTTCAAATATTAGAGCAGAGATTGATGTGAGAAGCGAAACTATGCAATCCAAAATCAGGGATGCCCAGACTCAAAAAATCCCTTATATGCTAATAATTGGAGATCGTGAGGAAAAAGAAGATACTGTGGCTGTTAGGACCAGAACTGGAGAAGATTTAGGTACTATGAAATTGGATCAAATTTTGGATAAAATAATAAAGGAGATTGAGCTTAAGTCTTCTTGAGCGAAATGGTGAGTGTAATCGAACCATTGAATCCAAGTTATAACTATGCTAAAATTTTCCCAATTAACTATAAAGGAGGTTAGTTTAACTGTCAAAATTCTATCGTATAAACGAACATATCCAGGCTACTACGCTTCGGGTTATAAATAACGAGGGAGGACAGTTAGGAATATTAGCCAAACAGGAAGCTTTGGAAAAGGCCAGACAGCTGGGGCTGGACCTAATAGAAATTGCGCCTTTGGCAGACCCTCCTGTTGCCAAAATTGCCCAGTTTCAAAAATTCAGGTACGAGGAAAGTAAAAAGGAACGGGCATCAAAGAAAGAATCCGGAGGAGGACTAAAGGAACTTTGGCTGTCTCCACGGATTGCCGAGCATGATCTTAAAGTCAGATTAACCAAAACAGAAGAGTTTTTAAAAGGAGGTTACAAAGTTAAATTAACAGTTAAATTTAAAGGCAGGGAGATGGCTCACCCGGAATTGGGACATCGGGTTTTACAAAACACCTTAAACTTATTGGGAGATAAAGTGATGATGGACCGCCCTCCCAAGTTCGAAGGCAGGAAGCTATCAATGATCGTTGGAAAAACCAAGGGAGGAAAATAATATTATGCCGAAACAAAAAACAAATAAATCAATATATAAACGTATTAAAATTACCTCCAGTGGTATAATTTTAAGAAGGCACCAATTAGCCGCAGGCCATTTAAAAAGAAAGAAAACTAAAGGAGCGCTGCAGAGGCATAAGAAAACTTTTACTTTTTTAAAAGGTGAAACCAAACAACTGCGGAGGCTGATTGGTCTTTAAAAACAGGGTGCTAAACATATTTAAGAAAGGAGCAAAGCATGGCTAGAGTAAAAAGAGGAGTTACTTCTCATAAAAAACATAAAAAACTGCACAAACTTACCAAAGGCTACAGGGGTGGCAGAGGTAAGCTGGTACGGGAGGCAAAGTCAGCTCTTTTGCATGCTGGAGAGTATGCTTTTGCCGGCAGGAAACTACGCAAAAGAGATATGCGGAAGCTTTGGATAATTCAACTGGGTAATGCTGTCAAGACTGAAGGCTTAAGTTATTCCAAATTTATTCACCAACTTAAACTCAATAACATTCATTTGGACCGCAAAATTTTAGCTGATTTGGCTGTCAACCACCCCCAGGATTTTAAAAAGATTGTCCATGAAATCCGCGCCTAGCCCCAAAACCATTCTGGCAGTTGGAGCGCATCCCGATGATATTGATATTGGATGCTCTGGTTCCATCTCCAAATGGATAAAGAAAGGAGCAAAAGCTTACTATCTGGTGCTAACGGATGGCAGTAAAGGGTCGGAAGACCCCAAAATTTCCCACCAGAAGCTAACCAAATTGCGTCATGCTGAACAAAAAAAGTCCGCCAATTTAATTGGGGTTAGCCGGGTTTTCTTTTTGGATTTTGTAGACGGGGAATTGGAAAATACACTCAAGTTGCGCCAAAAAATAGTTAAGATAATCCGCAAGATTAAACCTACTACTGTAATTTGCTTTGACCCGACTTTAGTTTATGATGGGCAAAGACAATTTATCAACCATCCGGACCACCGGGTTTGCGGCCAGGCAACTCTGGATGCGGTTTTTCCATACGCTCGCAATATCAGATCTTTTCCCGAACTGTTAACAGAAGGGTTAGAACCTCATAGCGTCCAGGAAGTACTCCTTATTAATTTCCAAAAGCAAAATTTTTATGTGGATATCACAAGTAACATGGATTTAAAAATGGCGGCCATAGGTTGTCATCAAAGCCAGTTTCCTCAAATGGAGAAATTTCAGCAAAGGATCAAAGCTTTTGCCCAAACGTATGGAATAAAGGCCAAACCGAAAGCAAAATATGCGGAAGGCTTTTTCAAAATTACCCTCCGCTAAATATGAAAATTTTTAACTCGCTGGGAAGGAAAATGGTCAAATTTGAGCCCGAAAATCCGCCAAAAGTTACCATTTATGTTTGTGGGATTACCCCTTATGACACCACCCACTTGGGTCATGCTTATACTTATGTCTTTTTTGATGTATTGCAAAGGTATTTAAAGTTTAAAGGTTATCAAGTTAATTACGTTCAAAATGTTACTGACATTGATGATGATATTTTGAGAAAAGCCAAAGAAGTTAAAAAGGATTGGCAGGAATTGGGGCAATTTTGGACTGAAAGGTTCCTTGAGAATATGAAAGCTTTAAACGTTAAGCCTCCTACCCATTTAGTTAAAGCCACCCAATCTATCCCCAAAATGATCCAAATTATTAAAGTTTTAATAAAAAAAGGTGTTGGATACGAGACAAACGGCAATGTCTATTTTGAAGTCAAAAAATTTCCCCACTACGGCAGATTATCCAAAAGCTTTAAACATCAAATGATGTTGCTTTTAAAAGAAAGGGGAGGGGATCCAAATGATCCAAATAAAAAATATCCTTTGGATTTTTTGCTTTGGCAAAAATCAAAAGGCGATGAACCTTTTTGGGATTCTCCCTGGGGAAAAGGCAGGCCTGGCTGGCATATTGAGTGTTCAGCTATGATATATGAGTTTTTAGGAGAACAGATTGACATCCATGGGGGAGGAAGGGATTTAATTTATCCTCATCATGAAAGTGAAATTGCCCAATCTGAAAGCTTTACCGGTAAAAAATTTGTTAAATACTGGGTGCATGTTTGCATGGTTTTATACCAGGGAGAAAAAATGGCCAAGTCTTTGGGTAATTTAGTGATGGTTAAAGATTTACTAAAAAAATACTCTGCCAATACTATTAGATTCCTTCTGTTATCACATCATTACAGATCACCCTGGGAATTTACCCAGGATAATTTGAAAAAGATTGACAGCAAGGTCAAATTAATAGAAACAATTATTGGAGGTGCAAAAAACATAAGTTACCCAAGTGACTTAAGTAACCAAAATAACTTATGGCTAAAAAAGTTCACCTATTTAATGGACCAGGATTTAAACACCCCTGAAGTTTTAAAATATTTAATTACTTTGGCCAAAACAAACCAGCCTGACCAATTAAAAAAAATATTCCAAATATTAGGCTTTAAATTAACTTGAAAGATACCGCACAAAGAAAAGTTGTGCTAGAATCACTTTGTGGAAGAAAAGCTTAAAAAAATTCAGCAGGATTTTTTAAATAAAACAAAAGACACTAAAACATTAGCCCAACTTGATGAGCTTTTTATTGCTCTTTTTGGCAAAAACGGCCAACTTGATGAGCTTTCCAAACAATTTAAGGATGTCCCAAAAGATGAACTAAAAAAGGTCGGACCCTTATTTAACCAGATCAAGCAGCAACTGGAAATATCCATTAACGAAAAAAGGGGGACAATCAGGAAGCAAATCTACCAATCTTTGCAAAATGAAAAGTTCGAGATCCCCTCAGAAAGAACGGGGCGTAAAGAAAAAAAAGGACATTTACATCCGGTAACCCAATTTGAGGAAGATATAGTCAAACTTTTTGAAAAACTGGGCTTTGTCCAAACAGATGCCCCCCAGATTGACACAGATTATAATAACTTTGAAGTCTTAAACATTCCGGAAAACCATCCAGCCCGGGATTTATGGGATACATTCTATATAGATACTACAAACTACAAACTACAAACTAACAAACTCTTACTAAGAACCCATACTTCTAATGCCCAGATCAGAATTTTAAAAAATAACAAACCGCCCATCAGAGTAATGACTTTGGGAAGATGTTTCCGCTATGAAAATGCCGATGCCAGGCACGAGCATACTTTTGAGCAATTTGAAATTGTTTATGTGGACAAAGATGTCAGCATGACCCATTTGCAATATTTGTCTGAATATTTTTTTAAATCCATTTTAGGCAAAGGTATTCAAGCTAGGCTCAGGCCCAAATATTACCCTTTTGTAGAGCCAGGGGTAGGGGTTGATGCGTCATGTGCTTTTTGTAAAGGAAAAGGTTGCAAGGTTTGCGCAGGAACTGGCTGGCTGGAATTGGCAGGGGCAGGCATGATTCACCCGGGGGTTTTAACAAGAGGGGGCATAGATCCCGACCAGTATTCAGGGATCGCCTGGGGAGTAGGGATAGAGAGAATGACCATGCTCAAATATGGAATAGAGGATTTAAGGTCTTTAAAATCAGGCGATTTAAAGTTTTTGGGAAGGTTTTAAATGAAAGTCAGTATCAGTTGGTTAAAAGAATTAGTCAGCCTTAATTGTTCTGTTCGGGAGTTGGTCATTCTTTTGCCTCAAAGAACCATAGGCATCAAAGAAACAACAGGCCAATATATTGAATTGGATATGAAAGGGTATAATAGGGCTGACCTTTTATCCCTAAGAGGTGTGGCAAGGGAAATATTTGCTGTAACTGGCTCTAAATTGGCTTTTGAAGAGCCCCAAGAGGCCAAATTCGTCTGGAACCAAGCCCAACTACCAATCAGTATAGTAGAGATTCAAAAACCCCCTCTTTCTCCTTTTTATACCATCACCAAAATAACCGGTCTAAAAGTAAAAAAATCTCCTTCAGAATGGGTTAAAAAGCTGGAGGAATCAGGCATGAGGTCAGTAAATAATATCACGGACATAACTAATTTAGTTATGCTGGAATTCGGCCAACCCCTGCATGCTTTTGATGCCCGCGCTGTAAAAGATGAAAGCATTAGTGTGAGAACTGCCGGAAAAAGTGAAAGAATTACTACTTTGGATAGACGGGTGAGAGATTTGGAGCAGTCAGATTTGCTGATTGCCGATCCTCAGAACGCCCTAGGATTGGCAGGAGTGATGGGCGGAAAAGATTCTGAAGTCAATCAAACTACCACCACTATCCTGCTGGAGGCTGCCATATTTGACCCTGTCAGTATCAGGAAAACTGCTGCCAGATTAAGCCTTCCTTCTGAGGCTTCCAAAAGATTCCAACATGGTCTGACCAAAAAAAGGTTACTTCAGGCTTTAAATGCAGCCATAAAAATGTACCAAGACTTAGGAGGACAGGTAATTTCCGTAACCATGAAAGGTAATTTTGAAGATGTCCAAAAACAAATAATCCTTACCGAAAACAAGCTTAAAAATTTAGTGGGAATCAAAATTCCTCCAAGTCAGGTAGAATCTTACCTTAAAAATTTAGGCTTCCACCCCAAGGGTGCCCCCTCAAACTACTGGAGGGTTACTGTTCCATACTGGAGGCTGGATGTGGAAATTGAGGAAGATGTAATAGAAGAAGTAACCAGAATGTATGGATATGAAAAAATCCCTGCTCAAAAAGTAACTGAATCTAAACCTTTGCAAAAAGAGGACCCTATTTTTAAACTAATCCCTGATTTAAAAAGCAAATTAGCAAACCTGGGTTTAACAGAAGTGCAAACCTACTCTTTTTATTCCACCCAAGTATTAGAGGCTTTAAGTACCGATAAAAAAGGTCTGGTAAAAATTGCCAACCCAATTTCTTCTGAAACGCAATATTTAAAGGATACTTTATGGCCAAGTTTGGCGGAGGTTGTGGGGAAAAATATCAGGAAAGGATTTAAAGATATTGCCATATTTGAAATCGGCAAGGTGTTTCAGCCAAGCAGTAGCGGGAATCCTTTAGAATATTATAAACTGGCAATAGCTTTATGTAATAAAACAGACAATCCTTTGTCAGAGCTTCACCTCTTAGCCAAAAGCATATTAACTTCCCTAGGCGTCAACCTGAAACACTCCCCGGACGTCCACTCTCAAATGAACTTCCATCCTAAAAGGTTTTTATTCATAGAAAAGGATAGCAAACAAATAGGTCAAGCTGCAGAAGTTCATTTAAGAGTTTTAAATAAATTGGGAATTGAAAAAAGAGTGGCAGTTTTGGAAATGAATCTCCACGGCTAAAGCCGTGGTATCTTCTCATACTTCGCTTCGCGAAGACCGCCTTCCTTCGACAAGCTCAGGACAAGCCGGCGGAAAAACATTCACCCACGCCTAAAGGCGTGGTACTCTGTTTTGTATGATAGAGATTACAAAGCTACAGTAACTCCGATTGATGTTGAAAAAGAACCACCGCTATTGTCTTCCAAAGTGACTGTAATAGTGTGAGAGCCCCTGTCTTCTTTAGGAAATTCTACATGAAGGGCAAATGGTTCTGAAGTCAGGGTTGATTTTACTGCGCCGTCTATTAGCCAGGTAATTTTTTTAACACCTGCAGGGGAGTTGGCTTTTGCCAAAACATCAAAAACTCTTGGCACATTGGCGCCGTTGCCTACGTTAACTATTTCTATCACGCCACCTCCTCCTGTGGTAAAACCTGGAACCCCGCTGCAACCTTTACTCGCACCAACAAATCTGGGGTCAGCAGCAGTCAGCACCCAGGCATCAATCCCTCCCTGCCACTTATTTGCTCCGGTCGGGTCATCCTCTTTTAAAACTACTACATCTTTTTCCTCATTATCCTCATTGTCATTGGCTAATCTGTGCAGGTTACTTTTGCAAACCTTTAAACGCTGATAAGAGATAGATTCGCTTTTCGGTTCTGTGCCGGCAATAAAGTATTCTCTTCTGGTGGGAGAACCGCTGTGAGGCTTGCCGCTCATCAGCCCGTCTACTTCAATCTGGCTGACATTATCAGGTTTTTTAAAACCTTCATTTCCCTTTTCCCTTAACGCCTCAGCCATGATTTTATTCCAAATAGGGGAAGCCCCTGTCACTCCCGAAGCCACCACCGGACTCATCACAGTATTGTCATTATTTCCCACCCAAACCCCCACCACTACCGATGGGGTGTAGCCAACTGTCCAATTATCTCTTTTCTCATCGGTCGTACCTGTTTTTACAGCCACGGTTTTACCCGAAATTATCAACACTGAGTTTGAACCGAAAGCTGCGGTTCTGGCGCCATTGTCCGATAAAATATCCGAAATAATAAAAGCAATGCCCGGATCGAGGACTTTTTTACCATCAGACTTGTGATACTCAAATAAGGTTTTACCTTTAGCATCTGTTACTCTCAGGATTGAAACCGGATCCTGTTGGAAACCCTTGTTGGCAAAGCCGGCAAAAGCTGATGTCAAATCCAGGAGTCTTACTTCACGACCCCCCAAAGTCAGGGACAAACCAACAGAGGTGACATTTTCCGAAGTAGGTTCCCAGGTTGTCAAACCCATTTTGTAGCCTAACTCCATCACATCTTTAACTCCTGTCAAGGCTAAGTTTTTGACAGCCGGAATATTATAGGAATTACCCAAAGCATATCTTAATTGAACGGGGCCATGATATTGCCCGTCATAATTGACAGGGATATAAGCAGGCTTGTCCCCGCCGGGAAATTCGGTTCTTACATCCATGTAAAGCTGGTTGGCAGTGTAGCCTTTTTCCAAAGCTTTGGCATAAGCAATTGGCTTGGTGGCGGAACCGGGCTGTCTGGGACTGATGGCCACATTAACGTTTGGTTCAAAAACACACCCTCCTCCTTCCTTACACCCAACAGGTTCAGACTCACCAAAATAATCTTTAGATCCTACCATGGCCAATATTTGACCATTCTTGGGGTCTAAAATTACTGCAGCTCCATTGCCAACTTTGGCGTTTTTCAAATTGTCTACTTCTTTTTTAACAATCTCCTCTGCTTTTTTTTGCAAATTATAATCCAGGGTGGTGGTTACCCTAAGTCCACCTTGCTCAACCATCCTGTCGCCAAATTGCTCAATTAATTTTTGCTTAACATACAAAACAAAATGCGGAGCCTTAAAACCCTGCTCTGATTTGGAAGTTCTGTAAGTTAAATTTTCCTCCCGGGCAAACTTGGCTTGTTTTTCGCTGATATATTTATCATCAACCATTCTTTTTAAGACTTCTTTTTGCCTGACTTTGGCCAATTCGGGCCTAGTGCCGTAAGGGGAATAAACAGAAGGGCGTTGTGGCAACCCGGCCAGTAGAGCTGCCTCTGCCAAATCTAAATCTTTAGCCGATTTCCCAAAATATAAATTAGCTGCTGCTTCTATGCCGTAAGCTGTCCCGCCATAGGGAATTTCATTAAGATACATCTCCAAAATCTGATCCTTAGAATAAGCTCTTTCCACTTGAACCGCTAAAATAAATTCCTTAAGTTTTCTGGTAAATGTTCTCTCACCGGAAAGCAGGGCATTTTTCACCAGTTGCTGAGTCAAGGTAGAACCGCCACCTTCAATTTTTCTGTGAATCAGTAAAACAAAAACAGACCTGCTAATGCCGGTAAGGGAAAAACCGGAATGTTTATAAAAATCTTTGTCTTCAATGGCAATAGTGGCCAATTTAACGTAATCAGGGACATCAGTAAGTTTAATCGGAGTTCTATTCTGATTTTGGTAAATGTCGTATAAAAGTTCTCCGTTTCTGTCGTAGATTTTGGTTGAAGAAGCTATATCTCTCGTGGTAAGGTCAGCGGGGGAGGGGATTTGAGTGGCAAAAAAAATAACAGAGGCAAAAAGAAGCAGCAAAAAACCTATCACCCCAAAAAGCATCATGTTAGACAAGGAGGATAAAAATTTAAATTTCCAAAGTTTTTTGTATTCTTGCCTTGCTTTCCATGAACCATGAGCCATATTAAGGAAATTATACCAGCTTTTTATGTAACAGTAGCAGGACCAGAGGGATTTGAGTATAATATTCCCACCACAGGTGGCAGAACGGTTTATGCAACAGACTGTAAATCTGTACTAAGTAGGTTCGACTCCTACCCTGTGGACATTAGTTTAGGCTGTTACAACAATCTAATTTAAGTTCTAACTCAAAAAGTTTAACTTCTGGTATACTAAATTTATGGCTGATGGTAGTAATGGGCCTGCTCCTTCTGAATTATGTTTAACCCAAAAAGATTTGGGTGTTAATACTACTCCCGATAGAGCACCTCGTGATGAATCTGAAAGACGCGCATTTGCTATATATGGATCATATTTTGGACCAAATTGGCAGGATGAGTTGCGTAGATCTTTATTTATAGATGTTAGGTCAGCTACTCCTGAAGATAGACTAAGAGAAGGCTCACATGTTGGCTGGGTTAGTACAACTGCAGAAGCAACAACGACTGATAATCATCTTGTAAGAAATCATATTATTATTTTTAATCTAAACGGGGCTACAGATTGGCCTCTAAGGACAGAAGTTGGTGAGTCTTTATATAATCTATTAGAAAATTCAGCAGTAACAAGATCGCTTCCCACTAGCGAAAATGAGGTAGCTAGGGGGTTTCAGGGTTTAGTGACTGGTAATGTTACACCAGAAGCTGTAGTAGCCTTTTCTGGTGAGATATTAGATAAATGGAACCAGGTATATACCCAAAGACCTTCTCGATATGCGGGAATGAATCCGAACTCTCAAAGAGAATATAGAGATATCCCTGAATGGAAATCTGAAGGGTTTTCAGATGCAGTAGCTGTAGAAATTAGAAGAAGATCTGGTAAACCTTTAGACGTCCACGAGCAAGCTGTTTGGAGTTCACTTAACCCATTGGCACAGGAAATCATAAGAACCTCTGTAGATGCTTTCTTACCCAAAATACAAACACAATAAACCCAAATGAAATTTAAGACAAACCTAGGCAAAATTGTAGAATTAACTTCAGAGAGGAAGAAACACATATTTTTATTTCATCCGGATTTAAAACCATATTTTGGTTTGGTAAAAGATGTACTTTTAGAACCTTATGAAATCAGAATAAGTAAATCTGATCCTAAAGTCTTGTTATTTTATAAGTATTTTGATACCATATTAGGTGGAAAATATATTATGGTAGGGGTGAAAACTAATGGCAGATGGTTTGTTTTAACAAGTTATTTAACCAATAAGATTTTATCAGGAGAAAAGTATGCACAAGAATAAAAATTTAAATTTGTATTATGACAAAGAAGCTGATGTTTTATATTTCTCTAAAGGCATCCCATCCGCTAAAGATACCTCAGATGAGGTAGATGATGAGATAGTTATTAGAAAAAATCCTAAAACAAAAGAAGTAACTGGATTTACTATTTTAAATTTTTCTCAAAAGGGCAAGAAATCAACTAAAGGTTTTAAACTCCCTATTGAAGTTAATTTAAGGCCAACATTTTACCCTTAAAAGAAAGCTGTCTGTAAGTTACCAATTCTTCAAATGATAAACTTGGTATTAGGGTTAGACTAACGTTTACTAGGTAGACACAGATCCTATAGTTGTTATTTAATCATTCTCTTGATATAATTTCTCCATGGTCGAATCAGATACACCAAAACCTAGACTACCCGATAATTGGGGTGAGCAAGAGAAAACAGTCCCTGGAGATATGAGTCAGAGAACTGGTGTTGCATTTAAACTGCATCAGGACATAATTGATTTGTTAACTTCAACAGGTGTTGTAATTATATCTTCATCGTTCCGTGCTAAAACAGATGAGAGTATTCATGCTAAGTATGGAAGAAGAGAATATAGAAGAATAGTTGATATATATGGTGCAAGATTTATCTTGGCCGATGCAGATATTGATTTAGCGGCCATAACAATAGCCAATTATTATTCTTCTTCAGAAATCACAGAGTTTCCTTATATAATTGACTATCGAGATCCAAAAAATAAACAACAATGGACAAGCCCAAGCTATAAAGCATTACATATTTATTTTCCATTTGGTGAGGAAGAGTTCTACCATATCGGGGAAGCACAACTATTAACTCCTGAATGGATGAAGACTGCTAATCGTACCAGAAGATACTTTGAGAGAAGACAGCTTAGAGCTAAACCACCTCAACCCTAAGAGAGCTTTATAAAGATAACTGTCTGAATATACTTAACTCTTCAAAAGATAAATTAGGAATTAAGGTTCGACTAACGTCTACCCTGTGGACTTGACAACGTTATTCTGTGTAGTTACAATGTAATTACTTAGATCCAACAGGATTGCAAGTTTTGCTTATGTTAACAACAATTATTGATATAGGAAATTCCCGTGGAATACGTATACCAAAACCAATTCTTAGTGAAAGTGGCCTGGGAGAGCAAGTTGAGTTGCAGGTAAAAAAAGGTGAAATAAGAATAATTTCAGCACCTGTAAAAAGTAACTATGTTGTAAATACATTATTACTTTCGGAAAAAATACTTGCAGCTGATTGGGATCGGCCTGAAGAGGATAAAGCATGGGCAAGTTTACAGTAAGCAAAGCTCCTCTACGAGCAGGCAGCGTTGTTTTAGTTACATTTCCATTCTCCAATTTAAAAGGTCAGAAAGTCCGTCCAGCACTTGTTTTAGCTCAGGTAGAGTTTGGCAATCTCATTTTATGCCAAATCACCTCAAGGCCTTATACAAGCAAAATAGCTATCTCTATTAAATCTGAAGATTTTATAAAAGGAAGTTTACCAGTTATAAGCTACGTACGGCCAGATAAATTATTTACAGCTGATGCAACTATTATTAAAGGTGTAGTCGGAGAATTATCTCCAACAATCAAGAATAAGATTTTACAGCACGTTCGTGGCCTGTTTATCTAAAAGACAGTTGTCTATAAATTACTAGTTCATCAAATGATAATCCTGGTATAATGGTACTACTAACGTTACTAGGTGGACTTGTATGCGGAGAGTACAAAAAGTCAGAGAAGATCCTTTGCTAATTTATAACCCCATTTTTTAACATAGAAATCATCAAAATTAAAAATATAATCTGCTTTATATTTATCGGCTACTGCTACCACAGCACAGTCAAAAGGGGTATTCTTTTTGGTTGCATTTTTTTAGTCATCCTTAGTCCATCTGGATACAGGAGTTTTAATCCTGCCTAATTTTTGGCCTAATTTTAATACCCAGGTTAAAAAGAAATAAAAGATTTTTCCATGATAATTTTGAGCACTTTTTCGAAGTAACTCATTTGCTTTTTCTTGGCCGATTTTTTTGGTAGAAGCCCCATGATGATGGATAAATTTGGCAGATGGTACAAAATAAAGGGGAATTCTAAATTGCCTAAGTCTTTGGGCATACTCAACATCTTCAAAGAAAATAAATGATTTTTCATCTAACAATCCAACTTTATTCAACACTTTTTTAGAAATTAGCAAACAGGCCATGACTAACCCTTCAACTTTTGTAGGAGCTTCAGATTTCGGCAAATGCATAAAGTAAGAACCTTTTTGAGCAAGAAAGTATTCTTTAAAAGCTCCCCAGATCGTAGGAAGATGAAATGCTGAATCTTGATCAGATCTGTCAGGAAAAATTAACTTACCACCCAATACAACCTCTCCTCCAAATTCATCCTCAGCTTTAATCAATTCAGACAACCCACCCTTTAAAACCTCAGTATCAGAATTAAGCATTAAATAATATTCTCCCAAGGAATAACGGATAGTTTTATTATAACCTTTGGCAAAACCTTCATTTTTCCCATTCCGAAGGTATTTAATTTTGAGCAAGTATTCCTTTATTACTTCTTTACATGGATCAACATTACCGTTGTCTAAGACAATTACCTCCATCTTTTTTGGATCAAATCCTGACTCTTTTTTAAAAATACTTTGTATTAATTTCGTTGTTAAATCAGCGGTGTTATAGTTGACAATCCCAATAGACAGCTTTATAGAATATTCAACTTTTCCATCTAAAGGATGGCTTACGTTGACAACCGGGGATTTATCTTTTAGTCCTAAATAAAAATCCAAAACTCCCTGTCTTTGGGCAGGACGTCCAAGAAATAAAAGTTTTACTGCCTCCCTTAACAGGGCAAACTTAGTACGTAATTTTCCATATTTCATCCCAAATATAAGCCTATTTCTGGTATGGTAATAATCAGTTAACCCAGATCCTATGCCGGTTGAACGGGAAACCTTATGATAGACAGAGGTTTGACCATTATAGTAAACTTTAAATCCTGCTTCTTTGACCCTTTTTGCAAATTCACTGTCTTCAAAATACAAAAAAAAATCTTTGCTTAAAGTCCCGACTTTTTCCAAAACTTCTTTTTTAATCAATACACAAGCACCGCTAAATATTTCCGATTCCATTACCTGGTTAAACTGCCCCTTGTCTACTTCATCTATGCCTTTGTGTATTGACATGATATTATCCCAGTCAAATTTTCCGCCGGCAAACCAAATAACTTTTCCTAAATCATCTTTAGTATAATTTTCTTTGTGAAATTCAAAACCTTTAGCAAAATAAATTTTGGGAGAAACTAAACCAATTTTTGCATCCAAAGATAAGGTTTTGATAAGTATATCTAAGATGTTGTCATCTTTGATCAGACAATCATTATTGACCAGCAAAAAATAATCAGCTCCCCAAATTTGGCCATATTCCAAACCTTTATTATACCCTCCGGCATATCCTAAATTTGCCCCAGTTTGAAGAATATCAACTTGAGGAAATTGATCATGTATTACCGGAACTGACCCGTCAGAAGAGGCATTATCAACCACAATAGTTTGTAACTTATACTCGGCAGTCCGCATAACCGATAAAGATTCTAAAAATTCCAGGGTATCTTTTTTACCATTATAATTTAGGGTAATAATTGCAACTTTCATATTAACTTTAATCCTTCCATATAAACTCTTGCTCTTTTTGTTTGTCCCAAAAGAGAAAAAGCAATTACCCTTAAAATTAACCCCAGTATTAAAAATATTTTAATTGGCAAATAAAAAAGAGAATAATGCTTATTGATATAATATTTAATCCCCCGAAGTTCATTTAAAAAAGATGAACTTAAATCAAAGTTAGTGGAAGCGCCGTGAAGATGGATAACTTCAATTTGCGGTACATACCAAATTTTAAAACGTAAGTCTTTAATTCTTTTACACCATTCAACTTCTTCCATATGCATAAATAAATTTTCATCAAAGCCTGAAGTTACCTCAAAAACTTTTCTTTTTAGGGCAAAAAATGCTCCTGTCACCCAACCTACTTGGTGGGCTTTGGAAAAAAAGCCTTTATTTTTAGGATGAAAAGAAGGAATTAATTTATTAACTAAAGGCAGTAAACTAATTCCCAAAATCCAAAAAATTAAATTTAGGGAATTGGGTAGAGCACCTGCTGAAGGTTGAAGCCTGCCATTAGAATAGTTAAGCCGGGCTCCTAAAACATCGCAATTCAAATTTACCCTAAAATATGCCAGAGTTTTATATAAACTGTCTTCTGCAGCATAGACATCAGAGTTAAGCAGTAAAACATAAGGATCTATAGTTTTCTTCATCCCTAAATTATTGCCTTTGGAAAAGCCCAAATTTTCTTTCAAAGCTATTAGTTTTACCCAAGGATAATCAGATTTAATATTCTCCGAAGAACCATCATTTGAACCATTATCAATTACCGATACTTCTACCTTATTTTTTAATCTTTTCTCACAATAATCCTTAGACAATTTCAGCTTATCCAAACACCTGCTGGTAATTTCTTTTGTATTGTAAGATAAAATAATTACTGATAAGTCTAGCTTACCCATATCTTAAACTTCCTATAGTGTTCTAATGCCTTAATCCCGGCTAAAATAAAATCCCGAAAAATTGGCGGGTAATTCTTATAAAAATGCTTCATGAAAAAAATTCTCATGGCAGATACCCCGTGTTTGACAACTTCTATTCTTGTTTTCTTATCCACATAAGATGAACCCTTATAATGGATGACTTTGGCATCAGCATAGAAATAAGTTCTCCAACCTTTTTGCTTTAAATTATAGCAAAATTCAACATCTTCTCCGTTGAAAAAATAGTCAGTATCCCACCAACCAATTTGTTCACCGGCTATTTTTCTAACCATCAAAAATGCCCCTGTCAGACAATCTATTTCATGCGTGACTTTAGTGTCTAAATATGTGGCAGCGTAGCCGGAGAATAGGGAAGAGTGCGGGAATAATTTGGACAAGCCGCTTAAATAGGCAAAAGTGTTCCAAGGGGTGGGAAAACCTCTGTGACAAGAATAATCCAACCTTCCATCTGGCAGTTCTACACGGCAAGTAACAGCGCCAATATCCGGATTTGACTTAAGAAACTTAAGTGACTTAGAAATTGCTTTATCAACCACCACTGTATCCGGGTTCAAAAATAAAATTACTGGAGCCTTAGCTATTTTTACCCCCACATTATTCCCGGCAGAAAACCCTAGATTTGATTTGTTTTCCATCAAATCTACCCTGGAACTTAAAAGGTTACAATATTTCTTTTTGACCGCTTCCACACTCCCGTCTTCTGATCCATTATCCACCACAATAATCTGCCAGTTGTCTTCTTTACCCCTGTTTTTAAATACTGAATCTAAACAATTAATTAACAAATCTTTAACATTATAATTGAGAATAATAATAGAAAGATCAGGATCTTTTGTAGACATGGAATAATTGTATAACAATTTGGCTAACTTCAATCCTATCTCTTTTTTGTAGATTTGGAAGGTTTAGAAAAGAATAAAACAAACATGACAATTAGTAGTATTAAAATTATCAGTAATGTATAAGCTATCGAGGCACTGGTTAAAAATTCATTTGCTGTCATATGATTTTACCTTTTCCAGAAAAATTGAAGCAAGTACTAAGCTTACTATACCAAAAGGTACATTTTGAATCAACAATTTAATATACTACTGAGTTGAAGAAAACAATCTCATCTTACTTTATGTCTTCTTTTGATTCTTAACTGGGCCAAGGACTTTTCTAAATTGGCCAAAGTTTCAGCATATTCTTCATCTGATAAAGTCTGTTGCAAGGCTGCCTCAGCCCTTTTTTTGGCCTCCTCTAGAGCCTTTTCATCAATATCCTGCTCATATGTAGCCAAATCAGTCATAATAGTTAAAATATTATCAGAAACTTGTAAAAACCCATCTCCAATAGCCATTGATTCAATCTTTTCACCTTTTTTTATTACTAATTCTCCAGGTTCCAATTTGGCCATTAAATTGGCATGATGGGGAAGTATTCCCAATTGCCCCTGCTCTGTAGATACATTAACCTGAGAAACACTATCATCGAAAATTAGCTTTTCCGGGGTAATTATTTTAAGGTGTAACTGTGGCATAATTGTAATATATCATAAAACTAAATATACCCTGAATGGTCTACTATTTTTAGAACTTCCCTGGTATTTTCCTCAATCAATACCGGTACTGGAACCATTTCACCTTTTTCTATCATTTGCCCTAACTTTTGGTCAGCAATAATATCCCTTAAAAGTCCGGAATTAGAACCAAGTAACCTTTGTAGAACAACGCTGTTTTCTTTCAAATCCCGCAAGTTTATGGAGTTGCAAACAAACAGGATGTAAGGTTTTTGGGATTTTCCCAGCAGGGGCAGCATGATATTAATATTGGCTATAGCTTGTTTTGGATCAGCCGGGCTAGCGGCAAAAGCCTGATTTTGTGGATCAAACTTGCCAATTGTCGCTCCTCTCATAGCCACAGCCATGTAAGATTCTTCGTGAGAAAAAAAGGGGTGATGTTCCACTCTTTTTTTCAATACAGAGGAGCCAGTCAAATACTGGAAAGAAATATTTTTCAGCAGTAAAAAAAATAAGGCATTTTTTTGATGATCTGTCATATCAGGATAAAATCCCTTTATATATCCTTTAACTTCCTCAGAAATTTTGGCAGCCACTTTTTTACCCATTAAACTCTCCTCCACAAACATCACATTTTGATAAAAGTGAGTAAAATATTTTAAATCACAAAATTTTTCTTTCATTGAACCAAAAAATAAATTATTTTTTTGGAAATATTCATCCATCTCACCTTTATATTTATTAGTCAATTCTGAAATAGATAGGTGCTTGCCTTCTTTTCTTAAATCGTAGTTTAAAATAATGCCAAAAGTATCAGTATCATAGAGTGCGGCAACAGCTACCAATTTTAATGGCTCAAGCCCCAACTGGGTTCTAAATTCTTGGTACATATTGGAAATTGCAGGAATGGTTTTTTGCTGGATGATATTTAAATTAGCTTCTTCTAAGGAGATTCCGGGGGATTTCAGATTAGCTTTCCTTTTAGCCATCATTGCCCCGCAACCGTGACGAGGATTTGATAAAGAAGTATGAGCAAAAATTATTTCCAAAAGATCATCTCCGCTTGAGGCAATCCTTCTTAAGGCTTCATTTAAATCTGAAGAATCAGGTATTATTTTCCCATCGGATTTTCTATTGAGAGTAGAAATCTCTCCGGCCGGCACTTCAAAATGTCTGGCAAACCTGCCTCCTATAAAAATAGCTGGAATTCTACCGTCTATGCAAAAAACTAAACCTAAGGCAATCCGGCCAATTAATTCATATTGTTTTTTGATAATTTTCCGCTGATTGGGGGTTTGAAGAATTTTGGCAACTTGATTATTCCTTTCAATAATGGCCCAAATCTTGCCCTTGTCTTTTTGGGGAATCAGGTGATTTATGTGTTTGCCAAAATGATCAAGATATAAATTCAACTGCTCCTGTAAAGAATCCCGGGAAGCGGATAAATTTATTTGCTTATTTTGATAAATTTTTCTAAAAATATCCCTGACTTTAATATTAATATGCGGTTTGGGTATCTGCATGACCAATGATTATACTCCTTCTTTTGACTACTAGCACCAATTGTGCTATTATAGGATAATATGGCAGTAGAAATCATTGACCGGCCACATACCACTGAAAGATCCTTTTCTTCTGAAAGGAGAATGCAGGCAATCCAAGCCTTTAATAGTACCTATGCCGAATTTGGAGCAGACGTTGCTCCTCTCTATATCCAACCAAATTTATTTGAGGGTGAAAGAGAATTTTTAAGTGACTTTATTTCGTTAACAACTGATCTGGTAAGAGTAGCCGGCGCAAGTAGGCTGCTTACTCCTATGACTTCTTTTACTTCTTTTGTTGAATTTAACAATAGGGAAGGTGACGGAATCATTGCAAGAGAAGAGGGTATAAACGTTAGGCCTGCTTTAAGCTACTTAGGGAATCGTATGATCCGGGCTCAACTTTTAATGGGCGAAACTGAAATAGGAAGTGAAGAACATAAAACCGCCGAAGCTGACTTTAATAGTTGCAAGAATCGTTGGGAGATCCTTTACGAATGCAGTACTCCTTATGAGAAACGCTATCCAAGTTCAAGGCCGACTCATTTTTCCAGAACAAGCCACGAAGCTAAAATAAGAAGCGAAGAGGCCCTAAGAAAATCAGGACAACCTCAGGATTGGCTTCTAGGTGAAGAGGATTTAGAGATCCATAGAAGAGAATTTAATCCTCCTGCAACCGATAGATATATCTTAGGTCTAGTTGACCCCTCTGTTCCTGGACTTCCGGAATTAACCCCACCCTTGCCTACTCTAAGAATAGATACGGTAATTGACCCGGCTGAAAATGGAACAATTGAACGGGATCGCTTTCATGTTATCTGGATAAATCCTTTCCAGGGATTGTCCTGGCCAAGCTTTTCTTTCCCAAGACCGGATTTTTCTACCTGGGTTGAAAAGGTACGGAATTTTCCGAAAACTGAAGAGAACCATCGTGGACGGCGAAGGCTTCTGCCAAGACCTAATAGATGGTGGTTAATTCCCCTCATAGGTCTATCCTTTACCCTTTGTAATATTCCAGGCCAAGGCCCAAATCCCGAGCCAGAAAAGCCTCCTGTCACCGGTACTGACCCTGGGCATAAAGTGCCTGATGTATTAACAAACCCAATACCTAAAACAAGAATTGTTGAAGAGCCAGATGGTGAACCTTTCGGTCCCAATCTAATTCAAGAAATACCGGTTGTTGAAACACCAAAAGGTAAACTTGGTTATATCGCCGTCATACCAACATATTATCAAGAAATAAAAAATGATTTTCCGGTAAACTCTGTAAAAGGATATGCGGAGTATGACATGACAATTGGTGTAACTCCTGAGCTTTCATGGCGGGAATATTCTCAAGACAACAACAGAATTGAGCCAGGTGACCCCTATTTTCTAAAAAAGGTAGCTGAAGTTTATGAGAGGTACCCTGATCTAATGGCTGAAGCAATTAAATCCTATCAGTTATTAACTGCCTTAGTAAATGAGGGAAATACTCAAGGCGAGGTTAATGGCGATTCAGTTGAAAATACTATTATGTACCCAGTTCGGGCTGAAGTTCTAAAATACGTTCGAGAAAGTGTTGATAGAAATAGCGGAAAAGGACAAAAAATCATTGATCAATTAAGGGAATATCTCGAAGCTGAGGTTAAAGTTAAAGAAGCTTTACGCTAAATCCGTAAAAAGAGTTGACTTTTTATATAAAGGGAGTAAAATGCGCCCATTATGAGTGAAAAAGACATTATTCCATCTTCACCACAACCAGTAAGCGAACCCACTTCAAAGGTGGTGCCAATAACAAGAGCCAGATCCTATAAAATTGATCTAAAACCTTCCTCTCCCGATTATTCACAATACATCAGAGTTGTTAAAAATTACGCATTAGTAGGTATGCCATTTGAACATATAGCACATGTCGCAGAAGAATTAGGAGATGAAGTGGAAATCAGGGAGACCACTGCCCCAATTAGAGATGGCTGGCAGAGCAAAGTAGGCGAAGTAGTAGAGGAAGAGGGCAGAATAATAGCCTGGCAGGATAAAGGAGAAATTTCCATTACTCCTCAGCTTACCGCTCCAAATACTGCAACAGGACAAAAGATTGTTGCTACCCAAGGATTAACAAATCCACAAAAACAAACATTAAAGGTTTTAGAAGGAGTTGGGGTTTATAAACAATCTGCTCAACCACCTAACAATCTAGTCCAATTTCCAACGCCTCAAACTCTCCATGATGCTAATCTAGTAAGTAATCCCTACTTGCAACCCCTTCCCCAACAAAAAAAAGCAGCTTAATTATTTAACTTCCTCAATTGTCCCCTTCATGTAGAAGGCCTGTTCATTTTTTCCGTCATGCTTACCATCTAATATTTCTTTGAAAGCTTTAATGGTATCTTTTATGGAAACATATTTTCCTTTTCTGCCGGTGAATGCTTCCCCCACATAGAATGGCTGGGTTAAAAACCTTTGGATTTTTCTGGCACGCGCCACAATCAATTTATCTTGCTCAGACAGCTCTTCAATCCCCAAAATAGCAATAATATCTTGTAAATCCTTATATCTTTGTAAGACTTTTTGCACTGCCACCGCAATACCATAATGCTCCCCTCCGACTACTTCAGGAGTGAGTACTCTGGAAGAAGAAGCCAGCGGATCAACAGCCGGGTATAAACCCTGTTCAGCCAAAGACCGCTCCAAAGCAATGGTGGAATCCAAATGAGCAAAGGTGGTAGCTGGGGCGGGGTCAGTATAATCATCAGCCGGCACGTAAACTGCCTGAACAGAAGTGACAGAACCTCCCTTGGTAGAAGTTATCCGCTCCTGCAGCTGTCCCATTTCAGTTGCCAGTGTCGGCTGATATCCTACGGCAGAGGGAATTCTGCCCAAGAGAGCCGAAACTTCCGAGCCGGCTTGTGAAAATCTAAAAATATTATCTATAAAAAGTAAAATATCTTTACCTTGCTCGTCCCGGAAATATTCCGCCATAGTCAAAGCTGACAAACCTACCCTCAGCCTTGCCCCGGGCGGTTCATTCATTTGCCCAAAAACCATGGCTGTTTTGTCTATTACTCCGGATTGGATCATCTCGTGGTATAAATCATTACCCTCTCTAGTTCTTTCACCAACTCCGGCAAAAACCGACAACCCCTCATGCTCTGCAGCAATATTCCTGATCAGCTCCTGAATTAAAACGGTTTTGCCAACTCCGGCTCCGCCAAAAAGCCCTACCTTTCCGCCCTTAACAAAGGGAGCCAGTAAATCTATTACTTTAATTCCTGTCTCAAAAAATTCGGATTTGACTGACTGGGCATCAAATGGGGGAGCGGATCTATGAATTGGCCAGCGTTTTTTAACATCTATTACTCCTTTACCATCAATTGGATTTCCTAAAACATTAAAAAGTCTACCCAAAACTTTCTCACCAACAGGAACAGAAATAGGCAAACCGCTGTCAAAAACTGCAGTGCCCCGTTTAAGTCCGTCTGTTGATTCCATAGCCACACTTCTGACTTGCCCTTCACCCAAATGCTGTTGCACTTCCAGGACTAACTTGTTTTTTCCAACGGTAGTCTCTAAAGCATTGTATATTGTTGGTAATTGCTTTGGGTCAAACTCACAATCTACCACTGCACCAATTATCTGAACTATACTACCTTTGTTCATATTTTCAATAAAACCTACTATCCCATAGCCACCTGCGCTGTGGTTATCTCTAACAGCTCATTAGTTATGGTTGCCTGACGCGTTTGATTATATGTTAATTGTAAATCTTCCACCAATTCTAAAGCATTATCTGTAGCATTTTGCATTGCAATCATCCTGGCTGAATGTTCCGAGGCTTTTGTTTCCAAAAGGGCCTGATAAATTTGTTCTTCAAGATGGTGGACCAACAGATAATCCAATAGGGAATCAGCATCTGGTTCAAATAAAAACTCAGCATCTGCCTGTCGACCCTTTTTGTCATTATCAAAATCTATTGGCAGCAATTTAGTCTTCCTTGGCTCCTGTCTTAAAGTAGACAGAAAATGAGGATAAATTAAATAAGCCTCGCCAACTTCCCCAGCCAAAAATGATTCTATTACCAACCTGGATAATTGTTTGGCCTGTCTAAAAGTAATGGTATCCACATTCTCAAAATCTGCTTTTAAGTCTTTACCGCTTCTTACCACAAAACCCCTCCCCTTTTTTCCTACTGTGTAATAAACTACTTTTCCACTTGTAGAATAGGCAGTTACATTTCTTATTAGATTAGTATTTAATGCCCCCACCAATCCTTTATCCGTGGAAAGCAAAATTACCCCGGTAGTTTCAGAATCATTTCCACTCAGCAACGGGTGAGCTGCAAGTTCGACTTTGCCAATAAGTTGTGCGATCGCACCAGTTAATGTCTCATTATATGGTCTGCCTGAAGTAGCTTGGTTTTGAGCCCTTCTCATTTTGGTGGCAGCCACCATCTGCATGGCCTTGGTAATTTGTGAAGTATTTTTAATAGATTTTATTCTTCTTCTAAGTTCTCTCGTGTTTGCCATATACCTCTATTTAACCTCCTCTAAAGCTTTTAGTTGCCTTCTCCAACTCCTTAACCATCTTTTGATCTAACTCTTTTTTAGAAATAATCTCTCCCAAGAGTTTTTTCTCTCTCAACTTTAAATAGGCTATATATTTTTGTTCAAATTCTTTTACTCTTTCAACTTCCACTTCATCCATAAATCCTTGTGTCACTGCCCAAAGAGCCACTATCTGCTCCTCCAATCTGACAGGGGAATAGGGAGGCTGTTTTAAAACCTCGGTAATTCTGCGCCCCCTTTCTATTTGAGCCTTAGTTTGGGGATCCAAATCAGCAGAAAACTGGGCAAAGGCTTGCAGTTCCCGAAACTGGGCCAAATCTAACTTTAAGGTGGCTGCCACAGACTTCATGGCTTTAGTTTGGGCAGCACCGCCCACCCGGGA
This sequence comes from Candidatus Daviesbacteria bacterium, assembly GCA_016198275.1. Lineage (GTDB taxonomy): Bacteria > Patescibacteriota > Microgenomatia > Daviesbacterales > UBA10151 > JACQIX01. The sequence goes on from JACQIX010000021.1 coordinate 25,396, forward strand.
AACTGAAATACCCACATTTAAGGCTGGCCTGACCCCTGCAAAAAATAAATCAGGCTCCAGATAAATCTGCCCGTCAGTAATTGATATCACATTGGTAGGAATATAGGCAGATATATCATTGGCTTGGGTCTCAATAATAGGTAAAGCAGTTAAAGAACCGCCCCCAAAATCCACATTTAATTTAGCAGCCCGTTCCAAAAGCCTGGAATGAATATAAAACACGTCCCCTGGATAAGCCTCTCTTCCAGAAGGCCTTCTTAAAAGCAAAGACATTTGCCTGTAAGCAGTAGCATGTTTGGACAAATCATCATAAATAATCAAAGCATCCTTGCCTTCTGCCATAAAATATTCACCCATGGCACACCCTGCATAGGGAGCCAGATACTGCAAGGTGGCAGAATCAGCAGCAGAAGCAACCACCACTATTGTATGATCCATGGCGCCGGTTTCTTCCAGCTTTGCCACCAGCTGGGCAATTTTGGAAGTTTTTTGCCCCACAGCCACATAAATGCAAATTACTCCCGAATCTTTTTGGTTTATGATGGTATCTATGGCAATGGTGGTCTTGCCGGTATTTCTGTCTCCGATAATCAATTCCCGCTGACCCCGTCCGATGGGTATTAAGGCATCAATTGCTTTAATGCCGGTTTGTAAGGGTGTATTAACGGATTGCCTGGTAATCACACCAGGGGCAATCTTCTCCACCGGATAGTTATCCTGGGATTTAATAAACCCTTTACCGTCAATCGGTTCCCCCAAAGCATTAACCACTCTTCCCACTAACCCCTCGCCAACAGGCACTTCCAAAACCCTGCCAGTAGTTTTAACCTGAGTCCCTTCTTTAACTTTGGTAAAATCCCCAAAAATAACAGCACCCACATTATATTGTTCCAAATTTAAAGCCAGGCCAAAAATGTTACTGCCAAAATCTAACAGTTCTGAGGATTGAACATCAGACAGCCCTTCTATTTTTGCCACTCCGTCACCAACTTCATTGACAACTCCCACATTCTGACTGGTTGCGGTCAATTTCAGACCCTTTATATCCTGTTCAATTTTGGAAATAATATCCAGTTTATTCATGCTTTAAATACTTTACCTATTTGGGAAATCTTGCCTTGCAAAGAATAATCCAGAACCGTATCACTTAGCTTAATTTTTACCCCTCCCAAAATATCAGGGTTTAGGACATTTACCACTCCGGTTATGGCAAATTCTTTACTGAGTTTTCCGGTAATATCTGTCAATTGTTTTTTTGATAGGGGAACAACAGATTCAATGGTGGCAGAAGTTTCCGCGCTTCTCTTTTTAAGACCTTTAATAAATTTGGAAATTGCATAAATTGCTTGAGCCTTTGGCAAAGTTTTAAGAGCTTTTAAAACTTCTTCTGCTGTTAACTTATTTAGCTTACCTTTATCAAAGGATAGTTTGGCAGATTGGGCAGCTATTTTTTTTAATTTCTTTTTTTCTTTCATGTTTTAAATTCCTTAATAGTTTTTTCAATTATTTGTCCCTGGTCCTTTTGACTTAATATTTTACCAGTAACTTTTTCCAACGCTAAAGAAATAATTTCTCCCAGGCCTGATTTTGCCTGCTGCATAATCATATCTTTCTCCATCTGCCCAACTCTTCTTGCATCAATCATTCCTTTGTTTATTAGTCTTTCATATTCTTTTCTGGAGTCTTCTATTAGTTGGGCTGCATAATCGGTAGCTTCCTTAATTATCTTTTCTCCTTCTTTGGCTGATCTTAGAACCATCTCTGCTTCACGTTCCGATATCTCGTTTAATCTTTTCTCAATCTCTTCTGCATTTTTTAAACTGTCCTCAATTCTTTTTTTCCGCTCATCTAAAACGCGCAAAATTGGTTTATACAATAATTTATTTAAAATAAAAAGCAGTATTAAAAAATTGACTACTTGGGCAGCCAAAAGAACAGGTTGAACCCCAAACTGGTTTAAAATTTCCATATTAGAATAGGTACAGTGGACAGATTATAACCTAAAACCTATCACCTATAACCTTATTTAGTAAAAGCAATCACCAAAGCATAAATGGCAATAGCTTCTGCAAAAGCCATTCCCAAAAGCATAGCCGGCAAAATTTTGGCCTGGGCATCAGGATTTCTGCCAATTGCTTCCATGGCCTTAGCCCCAATAAAACCAATACCCAAAGCAGGCCCGATTGCCCCAACTCCAATTGCAATTGCTGATGGTAAACTTTCCATCTAAATATAAAACCTCCTTTCTTATCAATATCCCTCAACCACAACTATGAAACTAGTTGTGGTCAACTTCATGTTTCTCGCTCAGCAGCACCATAAAAACCAATGTCAACATCATAAAAACAGCAGCCTGTACAAATCCTACAATAATCTCCAACAAATAAAAAGGGAGAGGAATAATAAAAGCAAAAATAGCCGCAACAGTTGATAATACCACTTCTCCTGCAAAAATATTACCAAAAAGCCGGAAAGATAGCGAGACTATTTTAGTAAATTCCCCAATCAATTCCAAAAGTCCCACAAATAAAAATATCGGATTTAGGGTAAACCATTTTTTTAAATAGTCTGCAACTCCTAAATATCTTAAGGCAAAAGCATGGGTCAAAAAAGCAGAAGTTAATGCCAAAGCCAAAGTCATGTTCAAATCAGAATTCATAGATCTGAATAATGGCTCGTGTTTAAAAGTGATGGTGGCAAATCCCGGCAACAGCCCCAAAAGGTTAGCAAATAAGATAAAAAAGAAAAATGTCACCACAATGGGAAAAAATACTTTGGCCTTTTGCGGACCGGCCAGATCCGAAACTAAAGAGTAACCAAAATCAATCACTAACTCAAATATATTTTGTAACTTATCGGGAACTTTTTTTACCTTAGAAGCCACAATAAAACTAATAATAGTTAAAACCATTATCACTATCCAGGAAACCAGCAGAGTATTTGTAATAGGTAGAAAATTAAAATATCCCAATATTTCCGGTTTTAAAACAACTTTTTCCATAATGTTATCAGTCTAACTTTTCCCGCTGAGTTCGCAGAAATAGAAACCACTGTTCAAAGAAAGCAAAAATTCCTTTAAATGGAGTTTCAATTATAAAATCAAATAAAAATAAAATTATATTAATTTGAGATATGGCCAAGGTTAATCTTCTTCCTATCTGGATAAAAGGCATGAAGAAAAAATCAAAGGCCAGTGATCCTAAGTTATCTTTTTTGTCTTTTAAGATGTACATATTGGCTGTGCGGTTAATCCTAAAGGAGACAAATGAGACAATGGCCAAAAAGAAGATAAATATGAATTGCGATAGGAGGTTAATATGAAGTTTAGTTAAAATAAATACAATTGCCCCAAAACTTAAAGCAAAAGCAGCCAACCAGAGTAACACAAACAAACTCCAAAGTATCGGATCAGTCTTGCCCGGCTTTTTCTTAACAGTCAACACCACACCCAAAAGTTTTGGGTCTTCATATAAAATAATATTTATTTTTTTAAGAATTCTATTTGAATTTGCCCTATTGGGAGCCTGTATTAAAAACCCTACCAATATCATCAGAATAGGCGGAGTCAGTGTATTTAAAGCAATGGATGACCAAAGGGTGCGTCCGTACAAAAATTTTTCAAATGCCCCCTCAATAAATAAAGCAAAAATGGCCTTGGTGAAAAAAATAAATATCACGCTTCTGATAATTGCTCTTCTTACTTTAGAGTTAATAGTTTTATAACGAGCATTGCAAGCAGACAATATGGCTGCATTGAGCTGATCTTCATCAGCCGCCAAATCAGATATTTTACCGCGGTATTTTCTTAATACATCATCCAGGATTAGAAAAGGAACTGTCTGATTTTTAATATAGGTATAGATTTTGTCTTTGGCCGGATGTTTAAATTGATTCTCTATTATTTTTATCCCCTGTAAAAAATATTGGGTAATTTTGCCTAAATTTTCATAAGATAAGCTGCCAAAATATTGTTTAAAAAGGTGGTAGCGCAAAAAAGCCAAATCATCATTGGCATAGGCGCGTCTGATAGCTATAAAAATTTGGATGCCGGCAGTTTCTTGACTGTCATCTGAAATAATGACCTGACTTTTGAAAATGCGGAACATAAAATTGCTCATTAAATCTTTGGGGTCACTGGGCTTTAAAATATGCTCTATTTCCGAAGATAATAAATGCATCATCCACTCATTAACTACT